>JALOQL010000001.1 GCA_025453415.1 Minisyncoccota bacterium | reverse complement strand
AAGATGCTCGTTTGGTACGCAACAAAAGAAAAGTTGCGCCACCCCGAGATGTTCGCGGATGTAGGGCTTGAAGTCTTGACCAAAGCCCAGCTTAGCTCAAGACTAGGTCCCAAACAGATCGCGACGATAGCGATCAAGAGGATGGAGAAAGATGGCACAGTTGCCGCTTTCTCTTGAGCCACTCAATTTTTTTGCGAGTGGCTTTTTGTCTATGCGCTTCGCTTAAGCTTCCTTTGATTTTTCCTTTTTCTCCTTTTGTGCTTTCGGGGTCATTTTTTTAATACTGGACACGGATTCTTTGATCTTTTTTTCTATTTCGCCGCTGACCGCCGGAATCGTGGCCGCGACAATCGCGCTGACGCAAAGCATGTAAACGCAAAGCATCAGCCAATAAAGATTGTTTTGGCCCAAGAAAACACTTACGCCGGAGTTGAGGGCGATTGATTTATCCATCAAATAAGGCTGGATGGTTTTAATGGTGCTAAAGCCAAGCGTCAGCAAAAATAAAGTTAAAATTCCGGCCGTGGCCCAGCCGATAAGCCATTCCCACCAAGTGGAGAAATGTTTTTCGGTTTGCGGCAAAGCTTTGGCTAATATCGCCAATGGCGATAGAACCGCCAACAATTGAAGCATGAATATTCGGGTCAGGAAAAAGATCGCGTAGGAAAACATCAAGCCCGCGAAAATATCCGCGATCATGATTTTAATTAAAATATCCGGCAATGTTGCCAAAAACCAACCGCCGCCGATGCCAGTTCCAAGCAAGGAAACGATTTGTGCTGTACCCTTTGCCACGCCAAGCAAGGGGATGCCCGCAGCGAGGGCTTCGATACTGAATTTGAGTAGAAGAGGTTTGGCGGTAAGAGTAATCTCTCGAGCCATTTGGTTGCAAGTATCAAGAATAATAGTGTTGCCGCCGACAAGCACGCTGCTTGTGGCAATGTTGGCAATATCGATGATCATCCGGACAAAGAGCGGGCCGAAATTTATCAGCAAGGCAATAACAAAGAACTTGATCAGGCTTTTTTGGGAGTTAAAGGTTTCTACCTTGAAAACATACCCGATGGCGATGGCGATAAACGCTGCGACCAAAAGGATATTTGCCAGCGATGTGGTGATCGTCAGGCCAATCTTGACAAAATCACTGTCAACATTGATCAGTTGCGGATTTGTAATTGCAAGCTGGATGGCATTACCAGAAAATAGAATGCTGGCGACCGCTTGCCATAGCTGCGTAAAAATACCGAACATGTAGGTATTTATCGGAAGGGTGTATGCTAAAAGCTGTTCGGTGCCTACAGCCAGTATTTGAATTGGTGCTGCTAACCAAAAACCGGATAATAAAAATATAAAAAACAAATAATGTGTGTGCTTCATGTTTTTTGTTATGGACAACCCCAGCCGATAGTCTCGCACAAAAGTGTGCCGCCTACGCTTTTTATTTCTCCGACTTTATCGGTACCCCAATCTTTCCAGCCTTGCTTTGTCGGATCTTTAACTTTTGCCCCAATCATTTCGCGAGACGAAACATTATCATTGTAGGCATATTCCGAGAATTTACCCGAACTATCATCGGCGGTATCCTTAACGCATCCGGAAGCATCCGCATTGAGGCAGCGATTGATGGTGCAAGCGCAACCGGTCTCGCCGCAAGACAAAAGCATTGGTTGGCCACTGCCATCCAAGAGAACATTACCATCGGCATCTTTCTGATAGGTAAATGCTTGGTATGAACGCGGAATGGTGCTAGTCGTATCACTCCAAGACGGTGGAGTTCCGGGAGCTCCCCAAAAAACCCAGTCGGCATTTATTTCCTGGTTGGGTACGGCTCCGGCCGCGCCAATAATCGTACCTCCGGCCGTTGTGGTGTAAACACGATCATTTGCTTCAAAATCAATATAATCACCTTGGAAATTTGGGTTTTGATAGAAGCGGACGATATCGCATCCAAGTTCTTTTTGCTCAAAGATCATGTTGCAAACGGGGGGGTTTTCAACGCATTTTTTTTGCCAAATCGATCTATCACATTGGCATTTATTGCTTTTGCAATCCTTGTCGTTTTCGCAAATCGCGCCGATATCTTGTTTTTGGGCGCAAATGCTTCCGGTAAGTGTTTCTTTGCAATAACTGGTGTAGATGTTGCCAACGACATCTCCATGACATTCGCCGTCTGTTGCGCAGGCTTGGCCTACAGCTTTGGTTCCGGCGTCGCACAACATTGTTGTGGCGTTACAAAAACCGGTAATACACTCGTATGGATCGGTGCATGCCGCTCCGATTGCTTTAAAGGTGGGACGAGATCCTTTTTTCAAGCAAACGGTATCATTATCTTGGCAACAAGCCCAATATTTCGGGTTGCACGAAGGATTATCCACCAGTGGGCACGAAGTGCCGACCGCCAGCGTGGCCGGATCGCAAGCTGGATCGGTCATTTTGCAGCAGTCGCTTCTTTGACCTGTTGGACACTCTCTTTCTAAAAAAGGGATTGATCCATTTTGGTTGAGGGATAAATTTGAACTGTTGAGCGTGTTCAAGTTGGGATTGATCAAATTAAAAATCGCCCAACTGGAAAGCAACAGCACCATTCCGATTAGAGAGGATTTTATCCGGTCTTTGGCGTCGTTCAATTTGCCCGGATCGGCGACAGAAGTTATGTATTGGACTCCGGCGATTATAAAGGCGATGAATACGCCCAGGCCGCCCAATCCCACTCCCCAACCGAAAAAATATCCTACGAGATCCGTTAATTTCGAATCAGAATTTAATTGATAATTACCGATAGGCGCCGCCGGCCATTCCTCAACCTGCAACTTGACCGCGTGGGTGCTCGACGCGCAGACGTCGTTGTCGGCTAATGCCGATGGCGCAATCAATATGGATGATGCGCAAAAAAAGAAGCAGAAGATGAATTTTAATAATTGATTATTCATTGGATGTGTTTATTTTTCCGGAATATTTATTTCCAGCGAACGAAAGATGTTTTCGCTTTCAGATGCCGCATCTTGTCCGGTTTGCGCCAGTACGACCGAAATTTCATAAATTTTATTGCCGATGGGGATAAATGCAGTCTTCATCTTATGGCTTACGCTGGCTCCGGAGATAATGCTGGTAGATCCATTGTCAAATTCGTAGACGGTTATTTTTTGTTGTTTGGCGTTGGTTATCTGGTATTCGGAAATTCTGGCGCCGTTGTTTTGGGACCAAAAGTAATTTTTATATTGCTCGGCCAGTGATTCTGCCGTGCCGGTGGCGTTTTCTTGTATTATTATATGCTCAGAGAGGTCCGCTGCGTAAGCATAGAATATTGTTTTGACATATTCTTCTTCGGACGGCGGAGCCGCGGTTTCATTCCATTCGCTTGGGTATTTTATTTTAAAATCGCCGTTAGGAGAAGTGTATTCTTTTTTGTTGCCGCCGACGATTGTGCTGGAAGGTATTGGCGTTTGGGGTTGCGGTTGGCTGATTAGCTGGCTTAAAGCTTGGCCGGGTTGCGCTCCGGAATAATTTAGCGCCAGGCTTTGGAATCGGTTATATTGCATCCAGGTGGAGGCGATCAAAAAACCGATAAATATCAAAACTCCTATAAAATATAATTTAAGCAATTTCATGAATTTGATTTAGATGTTCCACCAGACGCCGCCGTATCCTGAAAGGCTTAAAAATATTCCCACGATCGCCCAGGCAAAAAACATCAGGACGTAACCGATGCCGATGATCCTCCACCATGATTTTGCCCGTTCCATGAGTTCCGTCCCGCCAAATTGGAAATAATACATTGCTCCGGTGGCCAGAATCAGGATTGGCAAAAGGATGAACGATACCTGGAAAAGGATCATGTTCAATGCCTGCATTACGGTCAAGAGAAGATGTTTGACGCTGCACGGCTCGCGGTCGTCCCATTCGGTATTGGGGTTGTCATTGGTCAGGCCGCAGGTTGCCAGGATTGCTTCCCCTTCCTTGATTTCTTTGCCTCCGGCCACAAAATCAAAACTCCAGACGGCCGGGTCCGCCCCTTTGTCATTGCAGTCTTGGTCCAGGCAGGCAAGTACGCTCCATTCGTATTTGCCCAGGCAATAGATCTGGCCGATATCCTTTTTTACGGCCAGACTGTTTTCAGTAACAGTTCTTTCAACTTTCTTTCCGGGCGCGCAGGCCGCGTTGGTTTCTTTCCCTGATTTTTGCGTATAGTTTAGGACGAACTTGTAATAATGTGCGCCGGTGACCGGTTCCCAAGAAAAATTGAATATTAATTTGCTGTTGTCGAGAATGTTAGCCGGATCAAGCGGTTTTTGGGATGAACCTAGCGCGGCAGTCATGAAAGATATTTCGGGAGTTTCGCCGCTGCATAACTTGCCGCCGTTGTCGGCGCAAGTCTGCACTTTCCAGGAATAAATCTGGCTTTGGTTGGTTTTCGGATAATCGGCGCTGTAATTGTTGCTTTGGGTGACGATCTTTTCGTCATTTAAGGTTACTATATATGATTTGGCGCCGGGTACCGCCTCCCATTCCAAATTAACCGGCAAAGATATGTTATTGGCCGCCGCCGCCGGAGTCAGGGAATCGATTTTTGGCGCTCTTCCGGTGGTGCGGAAATAATACCAAGGCGACCAGGTGCTGTCGCACACATTCCCTACCGGGATCGATGGCCAACAGGATTTGGCGCGCCATTTATAGGCAGTATCCAGCTCCAGCTCGAATCCTTGGGATTCGCTGTCTTGGCCGCCGGAATTGTTTTTCGTGAAAAATATTTGAGATTTTGTGGTGCGGCGTTCGTTGCCAACCAAAGACTGCGCGGTGCCGTCGGCGTTCATCTTTTGGATGTCGTAGGCAAAAGAATTTGCGCCGCTCGAAACATCCCATTGTAAGCTTCCCGGCATTCCGGTTAATCTTGCTTTTTGTGCGTCGGCATAAACAATGTCGTTGGGCGGCACCATGCCGTTTGGCGCATTAAGGGTTTCATTTTTGGTGGTAAAGGCCCATAATTGGCCCCAACCATTTTTATCGTTAATGTCGCAACTTTCTGTTCCTGCGGCAGGGTTGTTAAAACATCGCCTGATCTGCCAATAATAAGTCAGGTTTTCCGTAAAAAGGGCGCGGTCCAGTGTGGGGTGGTCTTTATGCGACCAGTAATAAAATGAATCGGAATTCCTTACTTTTAATGGAGCCACTGGGTTAACTACGTCTGGCTTGCAAGTATTATCGGCTTGTTTTTCCAGGTAGTGGCAGGCTAGCGGGCTTTTGAGCGCCGGTTTGTCGGTTTGCAGCCATTGCGCAAGCTTTGCAAATACTGCTGGGATCGTTTGTCCGGTGAGCACGACCTGGTTTTCGTTGGTATAGACGCGCAATTGATAGGAAAGCGCCAGGGGTTGGTTGTCGTTATAAGGTTTTTTGCTATTGTCGATGCGCGCCTGGCACCATTTGAGTTTTACGTCCTTGAAGGAAATATTTTTTGCGTCGCCGTCGCCGTTCCAGTCCGGATCCTTGGGCCAGACCGGTTCGGGCGCGGGGCTGGTACGGAAAGTCCACCACTCGGCGTTTTCCGCCGGCATGCAATAGGATCCGTCTTCCTTGCAGCAGGGCCGCACGCGCCATTTTATCGTGGTGTCGGAATTAAAAAAACAAGGATAGAATTCGTTGGTCGGGTCAAACTCGGTGGTTTTCAGGATTCTGCGGAAAATGTTGCCGGCGCTTTTGGTTTCGCGCAACTCGTTATGAGAGTTGTCGATTTCCAGGACATAGGAACGGATGCCGAAGGCTTTGGAGCTGACGGTCTGCTTGCCGGACGCGCCCGACCAGTACCAAAGGTATCCCCCGTCCTCTTTCTGCCACCCGGTTACGTTATCCCAGGCCAGGATGACCGGAAGGGTGATGTTGTTCGTATCGGTTTGCTTGGTTTTCTTTACCGGGTCATTGTAATAATAATGGTTGGGCGGCGCTTGCATGCATTTGGGCGAGCAAAGGCAGGTGGCGATGTTGGCGCCCATGGTGGTCGCCTGCGACCCGCCTTCCCATGATTCGCAGGTGATGGAGTTGCCGCCATCCTTGATGGTGATGCCGCATCCCTCCGGAATCGTGTATTTGGTGCTTTTAGTGACGTCCGAGGTGTCGGTAGCCATGGCAAAAAACGGCGCCAACGCCAATCCGATGATTGCCATGCAAAAAATAGATTTTTGATTTGAGATCATTAAACTATTATAAATTGAAAAGAGTTTGAGTAAAAGTGGTTTTATAAAGCGCTCCACGATGTTGCGGCACTGTAGCCTGCGATTTGCATTATGATCGAAACAATCACCCAAGCGAAAAACAATACCGCATAGCCGATACCGATCTTTTTCCAGGCGTCTTTCGTCGCGCCGATAATTTTTGGATTACCTTGAGAGGTGTAGAAGAAATAACCGGTTATTCCCAGCAGAATTGGCAGGAGCCAAAATGCGACTTTGAAAACTATGAAATTCACAATTACCTTAACCGTCAATATCAGGTGCTTGACTGAACAAGGCTCTTTTTCATTGTAATCGGTTTTTGGGTCGTTGGTTTTTTGGCCGCAAACCATGAATCCGGTTTCTTTTCCAGAGTCGGCTAAAGAGAAATTTTCTTCGCTGTAATTGTTGCTTAATTTGCTGCAATTAGCATCAAAGCAAGGTTGCACGCTAAACCAATAATTTCCGGCGCAATATTGCGACCCACCGGACATCTTTGTTTTCAGGGGTATATTTTTGGTGGTTATTTTTTTGTTTTTATATTCGCTGTTAAACCAAGCTGGATCACAGCTGGTTGATTGCTCTCCTGAAAATCTGGCATTGACTAAAAAATACGTTGCTTCGCTGTCCCAGGTTAGTGAAGATGGGAGTTGCGTAATCTGTCCGGCAGGAGAAAGGTTCGACGGTTTTTTGAAATCCTTGGACGTATAGGGATGCAAGGCCGAAAAATCGCCGCAAACCGTGCCGTCAGCGTTAGCGCAAGTTTGAACTTTCCAGTAGTATTTTATGTTTGGCTCTTGATATGAAAAGTCGTAGAAATTATCTCTTTGGGGATTCGGTTTTGCCAGCGGGAGTTCATTCATCAGGGCATCGAAAATTTTTATATTATAAGATCCTTTGCCGGCAATTCCTTCCCAAGTGAAAGTTACGTGAGGTACCGAGTCATTAGTATTTTGCAATGATGTTTCTACCGGCGGGCGGCCTGTGGTGAGAAAATAAAAAGGAGAGCTCCATTTGTCGCTGCAAATTTGCGTTATTGGAAGTGATGGAAGCGGTAATGATGGCCAGCATGATTTAACTCGCCATTCATAAATAGTGTCGATTTTGAGAATTGCTCTTTGTGGGTCGCTTCCCTGCACTGGGTTGTTGTTTTTTTCGGTCAATGACAGGATTATTTGAGAAGAAGTTGTTCGTCGACCTCCGTCGGTAATGGCTTGTGCGTCAGTAAAAATACTTTTACCAGTATTTTTTTCTTTAATGTCGTAAAGGAAAGAGTTGGCGCCGCATGGGGCCAGCCATTGGATTTGCTCATTTGAACCGACCAGCTTGTTTTTGTCTTGGCTGGGATTGTTTTCTGGGTTTTTTCGATTGGGTGGTTCTATCTTTGCGACATCAATTCTCGCGCCGGAAAATTTCCATTTTTGTCCATAGCCGATGTCGATGCTTTTTGAGCAAAACGGAAATTCAGTGTCGTTATTATCGCCGATATCAAAACATGGTTGTAATTGCCATGAATAAACGAGATCACCAGCCATATTGCCGGTAAATAAATTGGTGCGTCCGGCAACCATCGTGCTTGAATTGTAAAACGGATGGAATTTGGGGTCTTTCGATACTTTATCCAGATATGGTTCAAATGACACCAATTCTGGTTCGCAAACATTGTCCTTTTTTTTCAGGTAATGACATGATTCTTGATTTTGGTAGTCGATATCGCCGCTGACGGCTTGCCGGACAGCTTTTTCTAGGTATTTGGAAAAAACATCACTAAGGGAATTCAACGCGTTATTCAAGTAATTTTGCCATATTGCTCCGCCAGATGTTGATTTGGGGAAAATTCCAAGGGACCAATTTTCGCTGAATTTTACCCGCATTTGGTAGTTAATGGCATAGTCTGCCTGAGCCGAATTATAGTTTTTCCAGAAACGACTGGCGTTATCGGTTAACTTCGCTTTGCACCACAGAAGTTTTGAACTGCAAAAATCAACGTCTTGAAGGTGCTTGCTGCCGTTCCAGTCCGGATCTTGGGCTGGGTCAGATTCATTGGGGCGATTTTTGTCAGCTATTCCCAGCGGTTCGGGGGCGGGGCTGGTTGTGAAAGTCCACCAGGTTGCGCCGCTGGGGTCGGCGCAGTCAGTGCCGTCGTTGTCACAGCAGGCGTATACGCGCCAGCGGTATTTTGAGTTGGTGTTGAAAAAGCATTCTCCCCCGTTGGCGCGGGAATTGAATTGGTTTATTTGCATCGCTTCCTGAAACGTTTTTCGCCCGTTGACGTTAATAACCTTGGCGTTTTTCGCAACAAGGTCGGCGGGAAGATTCATGTTGGTTGTACCGTCGCTGTTTGGCGTGGACGGATCGTCCTGGATCTCGATGATGTAGCTTTTCGGGCCTTTTTCGTAGAAATTATTAAGATAAGAATCCGTCGGGAAGCCGTATTGTCCTTCGCCGACATTTTTAAATTGTTCGACTGGCCAAGAGGGTGACTTTTTTGCCCATCCCGGTATGTTTTCCCATGCCAACGCCACCGGAAGATTGATCCGGTTTTCGTTTTGCGGCTGGCGGCCGCCGCTTGGATCGGGTTCGGGGTTATCGTAATATTTTCTGTCCAGCGGATAATCCAGGCAATTGGCGTCGCAATAGCATTGCATGTAGTCGGGTGTTGCTTCGCATTTTTGCCATGAATCGCAAGCATAGTATTCTTTTATCCATGGCTTGCCGCATCCGCCGCCCTCGACGGTGGAAGTATGCATATCTTTGGCGATCACTTGCCCTGATTTGCCGCACGTGTCTTCGATGGAACATTTAAAAAAAGCGTGGCCGCATTTGCTGCCGAGGACGTTTTGTGGCGATAAAAATAAACAAAACAGCATTAAAAATGCCAATAAGAGCTTTGGTGGATTTAATGTTGAAAATTTGAAAGCCATTACTATATTATATGCCATCGCCAAGAGCAATCCAATCTTCCAGGGCGAGTGTTTCGGCGCGCCGCTGCGGGGCGATGCCGTTCTTTTCCAACAGCGCGCGTGCCGCTTCCTTGCCGATGCCAAGCCCGGATGCAAGGTTGCCGGCCAGCTGTTTGCGCGGCTGGGAAAATCCGGCCTTCATGGCGCGGAAAAACCGGTTGATGTTTCTTGACGTATACCGCTCCCCTTCCTTGGGAAAGGGGGCAAGATGGAGGATGGCGCAATCGACTTTCGGCGCGGGCCAAAAGCACCCCTTTGATATATAGGAAACGATTTTCGGGACGGCATAGAATTGCACCGAGGCCGCCAACAGGTTCATTTTGGGCGGTTTGGCAACGATGCGCTGCGCGACTTCCTTTTGCACGATTACCGTCAGCGACTGCGGCGGGTTTTTACTCTCCAGGAATTTGCGGATCAACGGCGCGGCAATGTAGAACGGCAGGTTGGCGGCAATTCGGTAGGGCTGGGCAATCCTCGTTTCGTCGAATACCAGGGCGTCATCCTTGACCATTTCGACATTGGGGCAGGCGGCGAATTTTTCTCGCAGTATTGCCAGCATATCAGGGTCTTTTTCGATCGCGATCAGCCGGTTGCCGGTTTTGGCCAGCGCTTCGGTCAAGTTGCCGGTACCCGGACCGATCTCCAGGACGGTCTCTCCCGGCTTGATGTTGGCGGCAGCCACTAATTTATCGATTATTCCGGTCTCGGCCAGGAAATTCTGCCCCAACCTTTTCTTGGGCCGGACGACGGATTCTGTCGCGCCTTTTTTATCTTTTTTTGAGTCCATTTTTAGTGTAATCCAATGCTTTATTTTAACACGGAATCTTCGGCCTAAAACCATTGACAAATATCGGGTGTGATATAGAATAATAACGTAATGTGTATTCCCCTCCAACTCAAGAATTTTGCCAAACTTCTCCTTATCGGAGCGGTTTTGTTTGTTGTATGCTCATTTGCGGCCGATCAGGCGGTAAAGTGCGTTTCGGCCAAGGCCAACGACACCTGCCGGGCCGATATCGCCAAAAACATGGTGGCTCAAGCCGACCAGCAGTCCAAGCCTGAATCGCCCAGCTATATCCTGGTCGGCGATGCCCGCGTCAAGGCGGCCGTGCCGCCGGTGTCCGTCACTCCCAAGGTCTTGGGGGCGATCGTGGGTGATGCCCAGGATTACCGCGACGAGATCGGCGATCGCAAAGACATTGTCGAATATGAAGTCCAAAGCGGTGATACCGTAGCGAGCCTTGCCGAAAAATTCGGCATAAGCACCGATACAATTGTTTGGGCTAACGACATGAAAAAGGGTGAAACGGTAAAACCAGGGCAGCAGCTTATTATTCCGCCGGTCACGGGTGTTGTCCATTATGTGGTCCCGGGGGATACCCTGGCCAAGATTGCTTCCAATTACAAATCCGATTCGCAAAAGATTGTCGCGTTCAACGAACTTGCTGGCGAAGACAGCGTTTTCGTTGGCGATGTTTTGATCGTTCCGGAAGGCAGGATGCCGCAGGTGGTGGTGCCGGCCAAACCGCTGGCCCAGGCGACCGGCGGCGCGTCGCTTTCGGGTAACTATTTCCTTTGTCCGGTCGGATCACCCTGCCGTAAAACCCAGGGGGCACACTTCCGCAATGCGGTTGATCTGACCGCCGGATATTGCGGCGCGCCTATATACGCGGCGGCATCCGGCGTGGTCAGCAAAGCGGTGACCGGTGGTTGGAACGGCGGCGCTGGCAACAATATCTCGCTCTCGCATCTCGGCGGGACTGTGATCACCCACTATTACCACTTGCAGACCGTGCTGGTGTCGCAGGGGCGGGAGGTCAAAAAGGGCGATGTGATTGGGTTAATGGGAACCACTGGAAAATCCACCGGTTGCCATCTGCATTTCGAGATTATCGGCGCGGCCAACCCTTTCCGCTAATTTCCGAAAAATCAAAGTTTAAATAACGCAAAACCGCCCGAAGGCGGCTTTTAAGTTATCAAAGCACTTCTTGCGGGCGGTAGGCTAAGGCTTCGGCGACATGATTTAACTTGATGTTTTCGGCGCCGGCCAGGTCGGCGATGGTCCGGCTGACCTTGAGCACCCGATGGTAGCCGCGCGCCGACATTTTACCCGAATCGACCGCGGTTTTGAGCAGCTTTTCCGACGGCTCGTCGAGCCGGCAGAATTCTTTTACCTGGGGGATGTTCATTTCCGCGTTGGTGCGGTAATCGCCAAACCGGGCAAGTTGTACCTGGCGGCACTGGCAGACTGTTTCTCTTACGCTGGCGCTGGCATTGCGGGTATCGAACTCGTTGTGCGCCAGCTTATCGTATTTTACCGCCGGGACATTTATGAATAAGTCGACCCGGTCCATTAGCGGGCCGGAAAGTTTTTTGCGGTACATCGAGATCTGGGAATTGGAGCAAGAGCACCTTTTTTCGGGATTGCCGAAATTGCCGCAGGGGCAGGGATTGGAGGCGAGCACCAGGGTAAAGCGCGCCGGCAAAGATACCGCGTGTTTTGCTCGCAGGACGCTGATTGTCCCCTCCTCTATCGGCTGGCGCATGGCTTCGAGCGCGTCGCGGTGGAATTCGGGGAATTCGTCGAGGAAAAGTACGCCGCGGTGCGCCAAAGTTATTTCGCCCGGCCGCGGCGGGTTGCCGCCGCCGATCACGGCCGCGGCCGACGAAGTGTGGTGCGGTGCCCGGAAGGGGCGTTGCGATATCAGAGGCGAATCCGCCGGCAGGAGGCCGCAGATGCTGTAGATCTTGGTTACTTCCAGAGACTCTTCGAAAGAAAGCGGCGGCAATATCGTGGACAGGGCTTTGGCCAGCAGGGTTTTGCCGGTGCCCGGCGGGCCCCACATGGAAAGGTTGTGGCCGCCGGCGGCCACGATCGTCAGCGCCCTTTTGGAAGCTTCCTGGCCGGAGATCAATCCCATATCGTTTTTTAATGGTTCGTTGGCGTTGGCCGCTGTCGTTTCCGCGATATCGCTTGCGGCATTTTCGCTTATTGTTGTTTTGCCTTGGAGGTAATCAACGGTTTGGGCCAGAGTTTCCACGCCGGTGACGCGCAGGCCTTTTATCAGGCGCGCTTCCGGGGCGTTAACCTTGGGCAGAACAATCTCTTCCATCCCCTGCTCGCGGCATGCGATCGCGAAACACACCGCGCCTTTTATCGGGCGCAGGCGGCCGTCGAGCGCCAGTTCTCCCAGAAAAACTTTTTTTGCCGCGTCGAATTTTATATCGCGGTTTGCCGCAAGATATCCCAGGGCAATTGGCAGGTCGTATAACGCTCCTTCTTTTTTTAGGTCGGCCGGCGCCAGCGATACCAGGACTTTGACCGGCTGGTGGTGCGGCGATTTAAATCCCGCGCTTTCAATTGCCGAGCTAACCCTGTCTTTGGACTCTTGGACCGACTTGTCCGGAAGCCCGACGATGTCGAATTTCCGCAAGCCGTAGGACGTTTGAACCTCGACTTCGATCAACTGGGCTTCCAGGCCCGCGGTCCCGGCAGATAATATTTTTGATGGCATATATGAATATGAAAATATCGAACCCTAAAAAAGGAAGTGGCGGTATTATAATAAAACAGCCCTCCCCGCCGGAAAAGGCTGTTTTGTTGGATTATTGTTTCTGGCAATCAACGCAGAGGCCGGCTTCGGGAAATATCTCCAGGCGTTCCAGGGGGATATCTTCGCCGCATTTTTCGCACTTGCCGTAGGTGCCTTTGGCGATTTTGTCGATCGCGGCGTTCACTTTGGCCAGCTTTGTCTCAAGGTTGTGTTCCAGTGGCAGGCGCGTCGCGTATTCTTCGACCTCGTCCGCTTGTCTCTCAAGGGTAGCTGTACCCGAATCACTGTTACCGTAGGGAAATTTGCTCTGCCAGTCTCCCGGAACGTTTTTATTAGGAACTGCGATCTTGGAAAGCTCGCTTTCGATGTTTTCCTTTTCCTTCTTCAGTTTGGTCTCGATCTCGTCCAGGGAGGCTTTATCGTAGTTGGTTTTTTTTGTCATTTGGATTATGCCGCATTTTGTGATTTTTGATCGGCGGTATGAAGAAAAAAGCTCTAATGCGACGCGCACTTAGCAGCCTTGTTAATATGGTACCCTTTTTGGCTGGCCTAGGCAATAGTGTCTATTTTGGCAACTGGTTGAATATTTTGATCATGGCCTCGTTGGAAGTTGTCAGTGCCAGATATTTTTCCTTGTAAATCGTATAGGCGATCGCATAATTGTCGGTAGCGGGAGAAAAAACGAGGGTGCGGTATTGGACGTTGTCGCTGGTCGCATCGGAATCGAATTTCAGGGTTGCGGTGGCGCTTTGGGTTTTGCGGCCGAGGAATTTAAACAGATTGTCGGTGTTGGCCACCATATTTGGTTCCCAGTCGGCCAAGGCTTTTTTCAGGCCGTTGGCGTTGTCGGTGGTGGTGACGATTCCCAGCCGATTTTTGCCTTTATTGGCATAGATAAACAGGATGAAATCGTCGCTGGCGGCGCTGTAAAAGCTTGCGGGCGCGGTAACTTTAAATACGCTGAAAAATTGTCTTAGGCTGATGTTGGTTTTGTCTTTTTTGTTCTGGATGATTATCCGGTAATAGCCGTCGGAGTCGAAGGGGCTTTGCAGGTAAGGGAAAAGTACGTTGGGAATGCTGGCCGCGTCTTCGGTATAGATGGTTTTCGTTTCCAGGACCGCCAGGGTGGTGGTGGGTTTCACCGGCTTGGCGGGTGTTTCTTCCTCCCCCGGCTTCTTGATAGTGGTTTCCTCGCTTGGTTCCTCGCCGCCGGTCGGTGTCGGTGATCCGTTTTTTAGTAAAACGAGAGTAATGGCGATTCCAAGGATGCCCAATAACACCAGGACCACAATTATCCTGACCAAAGTTTTATTACCGCCGGTCTTGCTAGCGCCGATTACCTGGTCGGCGGCCGGTTCGGCCGGCGTGTAAGGCATCGCGCCTGGGACTACGCTTTGTATCGTGCCCGGAACGGCCGCCGCCTGATTGCCGGCCGGAGTGGTAGTTTTTTTGATCTGTCCCCATCGATCTCCCCAGGCATCACCGGGGTCTCCCGAGCCGAAAACTTCCAAGTCTTCCTTGCCGGCGCCGCCGAATCCTTGCATGTCTTCATCGGTTGGGCCCCTTTGGACTCTGGCCGCGGGTGCGGCTGTTTCCGGGGCGGCCGGCTGGGTTGCCGCTTTTTCTGCCGGCTGGAATGACCGGATGTTGGTTGCGGGATCAATTTCGATTTGTTCCATATAGGCGCCTGCCGCGGGTTTGGCGGCATTGGCGCCGGCAGCTGCGGCAACGACCGGCGGTACGGCAATCGCGGAAGCCGGGATGCTGTTTACAACCGGAGCAGGTCTCTCGGTTTTCATTTCGGGCCGGGTATTCTTGATGATGTCGGAAAGCTTGGTATCGGGCGTCAATATCGGTTCCTTGGGCGGTATTATGGCTGGAGCGGGTTGCGGCCGGATTTCGATATTGGGGGCGCTTGCCGGCGCTATTGGCGCCACCGGTTCCGGGGCGGCCGGCTGGGTTGCGGGTTGAACATTCGGCGCGGCCGGCTTTATTTCCGTTTGCGGCTGTATGGGTTTTTGCGTCTGAACTGCTGGAGAGGCGTCCACGCTCTTTGTAGGTATTGCGGCCGGGGCGGGAGTTGACGGTTGCATCGGGGGCTCCTTTTTGATCTGGGATTGGGTTGGTATTTGAGCCGGTACTGTCGGCTGAGGCGTTGCGGCCGGAGCCGGATTTGTTTTTGTTTCCTTGGTGGCTGGTGCTGCCGTTGCCGTTGACATTGGCGCTGTCGGTTTGGGTTGGTCCGCCGGCTTGGCCGGTTCTTTGGTGATCCCCGGGACGGGTTTATTTGGAGCAATCTCGCTCTTTGCGGATATAACTCTGGTCGGTGGTTGAGTTTTTACCGGAGAGGTTGCGATCGCAGGTTTTGCGTCAGTTTCGATTGATTGTGATTTTTTATCTCTGTTCGAAGCCAGGTCATCGGGCTGGATGATCTCGCTTAATATTTCGGAGTTTACTTCAAGGCCGTTTTCTTTGAAGAATTTGCTTATTTCGTCGCGTATCCGGCGTACCGCGAGTCCTTCCTTTTCCAGGGTGGCTTCATTGTTCGAAATGATGTTTTGGGTGTGGCCGATCTTTTTATTGATGTTGTCGATTTTCCCTTGGATTTCTTGTATTTCGTTTTCGTTTGCCTTTAGTTTTTCTTCGACCCCCCATTTTTCTTTTATGGTCGATTTTAAATCTTCGCCGATATGCCATCGCTCTTGCTCGATAGCTCTTTTTTCCGATGGATTGCTGGCTTGTTTTTCTTTTTGTTCTATCTCGGCCAGATTGATTTTCAGGACTTTTTCTTTGTCGGTCAATTCCTGGAGCTTGGCGGCGACCGAATTTTTCTGGTTTAGCGCGGTTCCCAGTACGGGCGTGATCGCATTCCGGTCATTGACATTGCCCAGCATTTCTTGCTCCATTTTCCATTTTTCCTGCGCGAAATAGACCAATTTTTCCTGTCCGGAAATAGTCTTGATCTTTTGGCTGACGGCTGTTTCTTCCTTCGCTATTACCGCGATCTTGGCCGCCACCGCATCCTTTTCTTCGGCGATCTTGTTGATGTTGTCTTCGACTCCCCAGCGTTTTTTTTCAGCTTCTTTGCGTTGTTCTTCCAGGTCCCATATTTTTTGCTCTATCAGTTTTTCTTGCTGGATGCTTATTTTACCGTCGAGTTTTTCTTTTTCAAGCGCCAGTTGCTTTTCAATCTCGTTTTCGTTTTTAAGATTAACGGCCAATTCGCTTGATTTTATCTGGTCGATCTTTACTTCGAGAGCTAGCTTTTTCTTTTTTAAAGGATCGCTGGTCTCGGGAAAACCGGAAAGCTGCCTTTCAAGGTATGTTTTTTGCGAACGCAGCCGGCTGGCTAATTTGTCAAGCGCTTCTAAAAGGGTTTCTCCGCCGGAATTTTCATCTTTTGCTTTTTGCAGGGAGGCTTGTTTGGCGGCTTCTTCTTGTTCGTGTTTTTTCTTGTCTTCCTCGGCGCGCCGGATTTTTTCTTTTTCGCGTTCCACTTCCAGTTCGGCCAATTGTTGGCGCCGTTCTTCCTTTTTTCTTTCGGCCTCAATTTGCGCCCGGAGTTTTTCTTGGCGGAGTTTTTCCTGGGTAGCGAGTCTTTCCTCTTCCCTCTTCGCTTCTTCGCGTGCTAGCTGGGCCATTTTTTCCTTTTCCCGCCTTTTCATTTCTTCCTCGGCGATGCGTCTTTCTCTTTCCAGTTTGGCGGCGCTTTCGGATTCTTTTCTTTTTTTATCATCCTCTGCGAGCTGTCTTTCCTTTTCGCGTTCTGCCGCAATCTCCTCGTCGCGTTTTTTTCGCGTTTCGGCCGCCTTGATTTCGTTTTTCTTTTGTTGCTCTTCCAGTTCTTCCTTTATCTTGCGCAGGTCGTCAATGTTTTTTTTGTCGGGGGAAACAACTTCTTCGGCTTCCGCCGCCTGGGCGCGCACAACGCGCCCCAGTTCTTCGGGGGCGGATTCGATTTTCGTTGCCAAAAAATCCTCGTTCGTGGGCAGGGGCGGGATTTCGTCCGCCGAAGGCGCGGGTACGGGGGCTTTCTTGGGAATGATTTCGGCTTCGGATGCTAACTTTTCCTCCGGTTTTTTCGGCTCTTCTTGGGCTGTCGAAAACTGGGGCGCCGGCGCGCTTTTCGGATTGGGGGAAATTTTAAAGGCTTCGCGGAGTTTCCGGTTCAAGAAGATTATTTCTTCCGACGATTCCGCCGGGGAGTTCGTTTTTTCCAGGTCCCGGCCGCCCGCCATCAGGGCGTCGGCCATTGTTTTGATCGCGGTTTCTTTGAGTTTGATCATTTTTTTTCTGGACGTTTTCGAACAAACAAACTGGTGCGACGCTGGCTTAATTTCATCGATTTAGCAGAATTTATTTAGCCCAGATTCTAGGCGCAAGGAGTGACACGTAGCTTGTGAGTTATGTTAGCTCCGCAGCAACGACGAAGATGGGCTAAATAAATTCTGCCCGTAGGAACATTGAAATTTGGCCATTTTCCGCTTCACGCCTCCTTAATGTACTCGTCAGAGTACAATCCCGTCGCCGTTCATTGAAACTGACCAAATTTGAATGTTCTAAATCGATGAAATTAAGCCAGCGTCGCACTAGGCCCGTTTTCAAGGTATGGATTTCTGAGATTTGATTATTTATTTTAGCACATGCAATATTGGCGTAAAAGTATAAGGGGGTAAAACGCAACAAAAAAACGGGGTTCCCCGTTATTTTGTTGCGTTTTGCAAAAATCAGCTTTGTGGCACGTCTTTCAGCGACAGATTGATGCGTCCCTGTTCGTCGATCTCGACTACCTTCACTTTTACCATATCGCCGATATGGACCACGTCTTCCACCTTGCCGACGCGGTGATTGGCGAGCTTGGAGATATGGATCATACCTTCCTGTCCCGGCAAGATTTCCACGAAGGCGCCGAAGTTCATTATTCGTTTGACTATGCCCTGGAATACCTCCCCCACTTTCACTTCGCGGGTGATGTTTTCGATCCATTCCCGGGCCTTGATGCCACCTTCCGGTTTTTCGGCGGTGATGAACACGGTGCCATCCTCTTCGATATCGATCTGCACGCCGGTTTGGGCGATGATCTCGTTGATAACTTTGCCGCCTGGTCCGATTACCTCGCGGATCTTTTCGGGATTGATATGGATGATGATTATGCGCGGGGCATAAGGCGACAGTTCGGGCCGCGGTGCGGCGATGCCGGCCTCAAGCACGTCCAACAACTGGCGCCGCGCTTCCTTGCCTTGCTGCAGGACTTCGCCCATCATCTTTTCGGTGATGCCGTCGATTTTGACGTCCATCTGGACCGCGTTGATGCCTTTGCGGGTGCCGGCCACCTTGAAATCCATGTCGCCATGGTGGTCTTCCGGGCCCTGGATATCGGTCAAAATCTTATAAGTGTTCTTATCCTTCGAAATCAGGCCCATCGAGATGCCGGAAGCATGCGATTTTACCGGTACTCCGGCATCCTCAAGCGCCAGGGATGAAGCCGAAAGCGCCGCCATCGAGGTTGAACCGTTGGAGGAAACGATCTCGGAAGTAACGCGGATTGTGTACGGGAAGTCTTCCACCGAAGGGATAAGCGGTAAAAGGGCTTTTTCCACGAGCATTCCGTGTCCGATCTCGCGCCGGGCCGGTGCCCGCAAAAACCTTACTTCGCCGCAAGAATACGGCGGAAAATTGTAATGGTGCAGGAACCGCTTTTTGCCCGAGATTTCCATCCCGTCCAGCAGCTGTTGGTCGCCGGGAGCGCCCAGTGTTACCGTCGAGAGAGATTTGGTCTCGCCTCTTTGGAACAGGCCCGATCCGTGCGTTCTGGGAATGATGCCGACCGTTGCCGACAGTGGCCGCAACTCGTCGGTCTTGCGGCCATCGGGCCGGATGCCGGTTTCCAGGATGGTTTCGTGTAAAATGCGGTCAATCTCCTTTTCGAAGAATCCTTTGGCGAATTTGAGCTTGGCGGCATCGTCGGGATAGGTGGTTGCGACGTATTCTTCCATCTTTGCCTTGACCGCATCCATTTCTTCGGCGCGCGCGGCTTTCTGTTTCTGGTAGAGGGCGGTTTTCAGGTCGCCTTGGATGAGCTGCCGCAGTTCGGCGGCAAAGGCGTCGTTGGCGGCTGCGGGGGGCAAGGCCATCTTTTCTTTGCCGCAGGCTGCCGCGATGCGGTTCTGGAAATCGATCAATTGCTTGATGTAGGGTTTGGCAAACCGGAAAGCGTCCAGCACCAGGCTTTCCTGGGCTTCGTTGAATCCGCCTTCGATCATGTTTGCCAGGATCTCGCCGTCCCGTTCGATGCCGGCAAATACCACATCGACGTCGCTTTTGTCGCGCTGCTCGTAGGTCGGGTTAAGGATGAACTTACCATCCAAATATCCCACGCGTATCGATGCCGCCGGTCCCTGCCAGGGAATGTTGGAAACCGTCAGTGCCGTCGAAATTCCAAAAAGGCTGATGATGTCGGGTTCGTTTTCCGCATCCCACGATAGCACCGTGGCGATCGTTTGGACCTCGTTTTTCAGCCGGTCGTCAAAAAGCGGCCGGATAGCCCGGTCGATTTGGCGCGCGTTGCAAATCGCCTCATCGGAAGGCCTGGTTTCGCGCTTAATGAAGCGCGGTCCCTTGATTTTGCCGGCGGCGTAATACTTCTCCTCGTAATCGACCATCAACGGGAAAAATCCCATATCGGGTTTCTCTTTTTTGGCCATGACCGCGGTGGTCAGCACCATTGTGTCTCCGTAGCGGACGATCGCCGAGCCGTTGGCTTGTTCGGCCAATCCGTTGATCTCGATGCTCAATTCCTTATCCCCCATCGGCAGGGAGAACTTGCACTTTTCGCTGTCCAATTTTTTGGCCGGCATCGGTCCGGCCCTAAACAAGTACAAAATTCAAGCTCCGAAAAGTTTCGGATAATTGGACTTTGGATTTGTTCAGGAGTCGGTTCCGTTGCCGTAGTTATTGATTAGGTTGCTGCGGTCTTGGCGTTTGTTTGCCCAGCAAATACTTCCCAGGCTCTTGTTCGATGTCGATGAAAGCGTCGGCAATCTCCTTGATTCTTGACGACGCCGATCTCCCGAAGGCGATGATCTCGACGCGCTTGCCCTGGTTTTCCAGGTATTCCACCAACTGGATAAAATCACCGTCGCCGGAAGCAAGCACGATCGTGTCCACCGAAGAAGATATTCTGATGGCGTCCACCGTGATGCCCACGTCCCAGTCGGCTTTTTTCGTGCCGTCATAGTATTCCTGCAGTTCGCGGATGCGGGTCTCGATGCCCAGCTTTACCAGCGCTTCAAAGAACGGCTTTTCTTCCCCGGTCTTGGTCCGCACCACGTAGGCGAACGCCCGGATGAGGTTGCGCCGCCCGACCGCGGTTTTCAGGATTTCGCGGAAATTAACGCGGGCCTGGTAAAGATTGCGCGCTGAATAATAAAGGTTCTGGACGTCGATGAGAACGGCGACGCGCTGGGCGTTGGATTGGAACGCTATGTTTTTTGAGTTGTTCACAAATAGTAAAGAACCCCGCAAAAGCGGGGTCAAATCATTTTTTCAGGCCAAGCTGCTTCAAAGTCTGGGCGTACTGGGTGACGTCGGTATCGCGCAGGTAATTCAACAATTTTCGGCGCCGGGAAACCATTTTCAGAAGTCCGCGCTTGGAATGGATGTCCTTAGCGTGCCGTTTCAGATGTTTCTGAAGCCGGTCAATTTCCTCGCTCAGTAAAGCCACCTGCACCCGGGGCGAGCCGGTATCCTCTTCGTGCAGTTTGTACTTTTCGATCAACTTCGTTTTTTCTTCGGTTGTCAGCATTCTTTTTTGTTATTTTCTGCGGAAAATGTTTATTTGTATTTTAGCTTATGATTTGAAAACTTTATTGTGCCCCCAGCAGGATTCGAACCTGCAACTAACTGCTTAAGAGGCAGCTACTCTACCGTTGAGTCATGGGGGCGCATTTTCTTGCTAGCAATCCACGGTACTGAAGTCCAATGGGTTGAAGTTTCCCGGATACCCCGCCGCGATAAACATCGCTTGAACGATTGCGTAAGCGCCGTAAATCAATACCAGGCCAATGACTACCATCAATATTATCTCCTTTGATTTTTCCCAGACCTCGGCATTTTCCCGGTCGATAAGCATTTTAATGCCTGCAATCGCGATCACTAATCCTGCGATGACTGGGACAAACCCAACAATCACTACTTGGATAATTTTGTCGATCAGGATGAAAAGATGACAAATCTTGCATGCGGGCTGGCCTTGCCCGCCGCACGCCGGCAATATCTGGGCGCTGGCGGTTTGGGCGGCAAGCAATGTCGCGGCAGTTGCGATCGCGGCTATAATTTTTTTCATTGATCGGTTTGGCTGTTGTCAATTCCCTTATCTGGACACTTCGTCCAGGGTACAACGCTACACGCTGTGCCTCTGGAGGGAATCGAACCCCCGTCACCGGTTCCGAAGACCGGTACTTTGTCCGTTAAGCTACAGAGGCTAAACGGCACGGCTTCGCCAGCTTCTTCCTGGGTTGCCCCCGTGGCCTTGACAAAGGAGGTTTGAAGCTTAACAAACATTTTATACCAAAATAATTGAAAAAAAGCAAATACTGCGGTATAAGAAAGCGTAAAGTTTAAAGCGAAAAGCTTAAATTAGGATAAGTTTTCAGGGCATTTTTTAATTGCTTTACGCTTTACGCTTTACGTTTTACGCTACTAATATGAAAGATTTTTTCGACAAAATACCGCCTGAGGTCAAATTTGCCATAGAGGAGATGCAAAAGTCGGGATTTAAGGCCTATATCGTAGGTGGTTGCGTGCGCGACTTGCTGGCGGGTAATAGGCCGTCGGATTGGGATCTGGCTACCGATGCCAGTCCGGATCAGATCCAGTGTGTTTTCCCGGACAATTTCTGCGACAATAAGTTCGGTACGGTTACGGCCCGGATAAGGGAGAAGGATGCTTTGGATGCGGATCGTTATTTCGAGATCGAGATCACGCCTTATCGTATCGAGTCCAAGTATACCGATAAGCGCCATCCAGACAGCGTGGAATGGGCCGACAACATCAATGACGATTTATCCCGTCGAGATTTTACGGTCAATGCCATTGCGCTCAGCTATATAAAGGAAGGGAAAACCGGGCGGCTTAAGACCGAGACGATTGACCTTTTTGGCGGCAAAAAAGATTTGGAGGACAAGCTTATCCGTGCGGTGCGGGATCCCGGCGAGCGGTTTCTTGAAGATGCGCTCCGGATGATGCGGGCAGTTCGGTTTTCGATCACTTTGGGCCCCGGCTGGCGCATCGAGGGCGCGACCGAAGCGGCAATCGTCGCTAACGCCAAGTGGCTCAAAGAGGTATCTGAGGAGCGGATACGTGACGAATTCGAAAAGATAATTAAATCCAAACGTCCGGCCGAGGGAGTCGAGATTTTGCGCAAATTGGGGCTCCTGGAGCGCATCATGCCGGAGTTGGCCGAGTGCTACGGCATCGGCCAGAACAAGCACCATCTATACGATGTCTATACCCATTTGCTCAAGTCGCTCGATTATGCCGCAAAGCAGGACTTCAATTTTTATGTGCGCATGGCTTCCCTGCTCCATGACATCGGCAAGCCCAAGTCTAAGGCTGGCGACGGTCCCGATTCGACGTTTTACAACCATGAAATGATTGGCGCCAAAATTGCCCGCAAGATGCTGGCAAGAATGAAATTTTCCAGGAAGGATGCCGATAAGATCGTTCATCTGGTGCGCTATCACCTCTTCTATTATAATGTCGGCGAGGTCGGCGAAGCTTCGGTGCGGCGTCTGGTACGCAATGTCGGGCAGGAAAACCTCGAAGATCTGTTGCAGGTCAGGATGGCGGACCGCATCGGCTCCGGTTGCCCCAAGGCCGAGCCGTACAAGTTGAGGCATTTGCGCTACCTTATGGAAAAGACCAGCCAGGATCCGATCACAGCCAGGATGATCAAGGTTAACGGCAACGACATAATCAAGATCCTGAATATTCAACCCGGTCCGAAGATCGGTCAGATATTGAATGTGCTGTTGGCGCAGGTGCTTGACGATCCGGCTAAAAATGACCGTGGCGTGCTCGAAATCGAAGTCGTCAGGTTGGGCGCGTTATCCCCTGGCCTGCTTGAAAATGAATCCCTTGAGGCGGAAAAAAAGATCGGTGTGGTCGAAGTGAAGCGCGACGAGATGACGAAGAAGAAATATTGGGTGACATAGGGGTGGCGTGTCAGTCGTCGGCAATTGTTTTTAGCGGCACGGAATTTTACCTGTTGGTAAAATTCCTGGTGTTATCGCGCCGTCGTCCCGCTAAGCGGGACAATTGGAACGCTTAGCGTTCCGCGCGAAACAAAGCCCACAAATAAGATTGTTGAGAACGGTCATGGTTGGAGGGATTGGAAAAATACAGGAGAGACAGAGCAAGATTTACAAAATCGGCAAAATCATTTAGAATGCTAATGTTCGGGATGCTGAGCGTCCCAGTTGTCACGTTCAGCGTGACGGGGAGGAGTATGCCGGTAGTACGCACGATTCGGGTTCGTGCAGACAGGGTTCGATTCCCTGCTCCCCGACAAAATGAAAAACAGAGGTTAACGCCTCTGTTTTTCATTTTGTGCCGGGAATCGTGGAGTTCACGCCGTCAATGGCAGACTCCCCAATTGCCAAAAACAAAAAGCGCGTCAGCGCTGTTTGTTTTTTTAAAAGATTTTGACTCTCTTGATTGATCGGTCTCAAAATGCTGAAAATCCTTGCTGGAAAAACGGCGCGATTTGCGGCGCGAATGCGATTGCCAGACCGATTAAAACTATGAATACGATCAATCCCAGACCGGCCATGGTTTTCGGTAGTGCGGTGCCGGTTCCCGGCTGTCCGACAGCGATGTTGGCGCCGGTAGCTGAAATGGCGACACCTTTAACGATCCTCAGGTGGTCAAAGATCTGGTAGGAATAAATCAGGGCGAGCGGCGCCAACACAAGGCCAACGATCAAAGATCCGAAGAATGGAACCATCGAAACTGCAAATTGTAAAATGATCAGCGCGATCGATCCCAGCAATGCCAGAACGAATATCTTCCAAAATTGTCCGCGCGCCAGTTCCCGACTTTTTGTGATGGCAGTCATCCCCTTCTCGCCATTTGTGACCACTAGGTAGCGGGCCGACATATACCAAACGGAAAATATTATTCCCGGAATGATCAACAGGATAAATCCCAGCAGTTCGATCAACCCGGCGACGATATTGACCAAGAAGTATTGTCCGATATACGGTAGCGCACGCTTTAAAGTCTCGGCAAAACCGATCGATTCTTTGTTGTCGCGTAAAATAATTATCATGGCGACCGCAAACCAAATAGTTACATACACATAGGCAACGATACCAACAACGGCGGCCATTATACCAACAATGACCGCCGCGGCGCTACTGGCTTCATATATGAACCTGACCGCAAATATTGCTGCCAAAAGCACGAACAAGGCGACAATAAAAAAACCGTACATTGCCAATACCAGGATTGTAAATGATTTCCATTTTTGTCCATAAAGGGCAAATGTTTCATTCAGCAGTTGGAAAAAACCGGGCATGATTTTTTCGGAAGCACCGGAAACGGGATTGCTGGCGGCAGGCATGTTTTGGTTCATTTTTATTTGGTTATTTTATAAAATTATAGCAATTCAAAAAGGTAATTCAATAATGCGACAGTAATCCGACGATTCCGATTAAAACAGACATGACGGTAACGAGCCGCAATTGAAGCCGCCGCGATTTTGCAAAAACCCCCGGGATTATTTAAACTGTAATATACGAAATACTAACCATTAAAAAAATGGAACCAATACCGAGCCGCGAAGATTATTTGTTGACCCTTTATGAGGTTTGCGAAATCCTTGGAAAAAGCACGCGGACCGTCACGCGTTATGTGCACCGCCACATTTTGCATCCGCGCGGAATAAAAAGCCGCCAGGGAACTTTGGAATATCGTTTCAGTAGGGACGAGGTGCTGGAATTAAAAGGGCATCAGGACGCTCTGGGCAATTATGGCGGCGTGGCGGAGCCGGCGCAGCAAGTGGGGCCGATGGCAAGTTTTGCCAACCTGGCTTATCCGCCCGCGGTCAAGCAGCAGGCGCCGATAATAATCCCGGGAATTTCTTTTCCGGTCGCGGGAGGCGAGGCCGCACCGGTTCAGCCCCAAAGGCGGGCAAGAAAAATTGAAATGGAAAACGCGCCGGATGAGCCGGTGGCGAAAAGTGACCCCGTGTCGCCAAAAGCTTCTGTTGCTGAAACGGCGCCCGCCAAAATCAGGGAGGCTGAGGTCAGGGGCACAGGCGACGGGCAGATAATCACACTACTCAAAGAGACGACAGAAATGTTGCGGGATCAGTTGAACGTGAAAGATGCGCAGATAAAAAACCTTGACGAAAAGATCGGCCAGCTCATCGAAAGGAACCGGGAGACCAATATTTTGCTGAAAGGCTTGCAGGACAAAATGGTGTTGTTGGAAAAGCCCAAGAATAAAGAGCATCGCCAAAGCGAGCGCGCCGAATCAAGCCCGGCGGGCCGCATGACCGCAACGCCGGAAGAATCGCCGCGTCCGGCGCCGACGCCCCAGGCGGCCCAAGAGGAAGTGTTTATGTCTAACGCCGAAGTGTCGGCAACGCTAAACGATTTGCAAGACACACAAGCCAATTTGGTACCCAATCCGCCAGCTAGCGTGGACCGGTCGATTCCGCGAACCGGAACAGATAGGGCGGATGCCGGTACAAAAAAAAGCCTGTTCGGCAAATTCTTCGGTTAATCGGTTAATTGTCTTGGTAGGAAAAAGATCCCGCGCGAGCGGGGTTTTTGTTTGAGTATTATCCGGCGATGGCGTAGAATTAGAATAACAATTCGCGTTATTCCAGTCTGCTGGAATAACGATGGATCTTATTCTATTCGTTCTATGGCGAAAACATTTAACGAGGCGGGTCTCCCGCCGCAGATCGATTATGTGCCGTTGGTGCGCGTTTTGGGCGAGGCGCACGGGGCCATCGGCGAACTCAACGGGCTATTGCGCAAAAATGTATTGAGCCCGGAATTGTTGGTGACGCCTCTGCTGACAAAGGAAGCGGTTTTGAGCTCTCGTATCGAAGGCACGCAAGCAACGCTCGAGGACGTTTTCGAATATGAGGCGCAGGGTGGCAATGTGGCGAGCGGGGATCGCGAACAAGATATTACCGAAATTATCAATTATAGGCGCGCGATGAATTTTTCCATGGAAGAATTGAAAGGCCGTTCCATCAACCAGTCGTTTATAAAAAAGATTCATTACATTATTTTGGATTCGTCGCGCGGCAGCGACAAGGACCGCGGACAGTTCCGGTCGGGAAGGGTCTACATCGGTCCGCGCGGCGCCGGCATTGAAGATGCAAGTTATGTTCCTCCGGCGCCGGAGTTTCTGACCGGGCTTTTGGCGCAATGGGAAAGTTACGTGAGTTCCAACCGGGAGGCTGACCTTTTGGTTCAGATCGGCGTGGCGCATTACCAGCTGGAAGCGATTCATCCGTTCCGCGACGGCAACGGCCGCGTTGGTCGGTTGCTAATCCCGCTGTTTTTGTACCAAAGAGAAATGCTGTCATCGCCGCTTTTGTACATAAGCGAATATTTCGAAAGGAACCGACCCGATTATTACGGCTATCTGCGCGGCGTCACGGAAAAGGGGGATTGGACGGGGTGGCTGAAATTCTTCCTTCTGGCGCTGATCACCCAATCGCTTAAAACGCAGGCCTCGATATCGAGGATCATCGAACTCAACGAACGATTGAAAAAGGAAGTTGTCGCCGCCAACTCGGTTTATGCCGCAAACCTCCTGGATTTTATTTTTTCTTCGCCGGTAGTTTCATTCGTAAAGATCAAGGACAAATTGAAGACCAAAAATCCGCAGACGATCTACAACCTGCTGGAAAAATTCGTGCAGATGGGGATATTAAAAGAGGAGCCGGGTAGGAAGCGCAACCGAATATTCGTTTTCCAGGAATTGCTCGACATTCTGAAGTGACGGGTTCTGCGGGTTGAATTTTGACGGGTGTTTGCTAACATAATCAACACTAAATAATATTAAAAAACATATGGACAATATCAAAAAGATCGCAAACTTTTTATTCGAACTGGCAGGCGCCAAAACCACGGCGCGTACCGGCTGGCAAAGGATCGGAATAAAGGTTCCGGAATCTTTGGCGGACCATGCCGGCGTATCCGGCCAGATCGCTTATGTGTTGGCGCTGATGGAAGACGCCGATCCGGATCGCGCCGCGGCGCTGTCTCTTTTCCACGATACCGCTGAATTGCGGCTTGGCGACGCCAATTGGGTGGCGCGCGTTTACACCGATTACGAAAACAAGAAAGAGCGGGCGGTTGCCGACCAGTTGCGCGATCTGCCGGTGGGGGAGCAAATGAAGTCGGTTTTTGACGAACTGAAAGAAATGAAAACCAAAGAAGCGCGGGTGGCCCAGGATGCCGATTTTCTAGATATGGCGATCCAGTCTCGGTATTACTCGGAGAATGGCAACCAGAAAGCGGCGCTTTGGTACGAAAGCATCGACGGATATTTTTCGACAAAATCCGCCCAGGATCTTTACGTGCTGATAGGCAAAGCCGGAATGGAAGAATGGTGGATGGAGATCGACGCGATCAGGAAAAAATTTCGGAAATAATTTCGCGAAATAAAAATGGATAACGAAAATAAAAATTCAAAACTGCTGATGGAGGAAGCGGCGAGATTTGAGCAGGCAGGGGAGTTGGAAAAATCATTGAACGCCTACAGCCGGGCGCTCGATGTTTTGGTGGACGAAGCGCGCGCTGCCGCCGAAAAATCAGAGCCGGCGGTAGCCGATGCGATCGTCGGCAAGGGTGTTATTTCCGAGCAGTATCTGGCAAAGTTCAACAACTACCTGAAAAAAGATTACCGCGCCGCAGCCGTGTCCAATGCGATGGGAATGATCTTCGCCAAGATGGGCAACAAACCCAGCGCTCGGGATTTTTTCGAGCAGGCGATCGACCTGACGCCTCCCGGCGAGGTTTACGACGATCCCCATATAGGAATGGAAATGCTGAAAAACTTATAAAAACCGGTTAAAACAGTGGCCGGCTTTTGATATGCCGGGAAACTCTAGGCGGAGGCGTTAGCCGGGGGCTCGGGGGAGGAGATTATTGTAAGTGGTCCGAGGTATGAAAGGGTGGACTTTTCCCGCATTTTCTGTTATGCTAACAACGTTTTGCATGGATTTTGGCCCCATCGTCTAACGGTTAGGACGTCGCCCCTTCAAGGCGAAAACGCGGGTTCGATTCCCGCTGGGGCCACCGCTTCGCCACAGGCACTGTCGATGAAAATTTATTATATGGAGCAACTTTTGCGCCATCTGCAGCAGAAGCAGTGGTCCTGCGGCTTGTCCTTCTGAAGCTTTGGCGAAGGAACAAGTTTTAACGCAGTAGGCCGCAAAATATGTCCGTCAATTACATTAATCTTTCCCGCGCCGAAGACCTGAAGGGATTCGCCCGGGCGGGGTACCGTTTTCTCGAAATCATTCCCGGAGTGCTGGCGTGGATCACTTTGCTTTTCGGTTTCGTTTTATCGTGGTTCTGGCCTTTGGGTACGGCGGTGTTTATTATTGCGTTCGACCTTTATTGGTTGTGCCGGGTGCTGTATTTGGCGATGCACCAGATTGCCAGCTACAGAAAAATGCAGGCGCACATAAAAGCCAATTGGTGGGCGCGTCTGGAAAAAGATTTTCCCGGCCGATGGCAGAATATTTACCATTTGGTGGTCCTGCCGTTTGCCAGCGAGAGCGGGGAAGTGGTGCGGGCGACTCTTGATTCCCTGGTCAATACCGATTATCCCAAGGGCAGGGTGATCGTGCTTTTGGCGATCGAAGATATCCCATCGGCGCGCAAGATCCTTGACGAGGTCCGGTCCGAATACCGCGGGAAATTCTTCGCGCTTTGGTCAGCGGTGCATCCGAAAGGGATTGCCGGGGAATTGCAGGGCAAGGGCGCCAACGTCAATTGGGCGATCAACCACATCAAGAAAAACAACTTGCCGCAAACCGGTATCGATCACGAGAATGTTGTCGTTTCTCTTTTCGATATCGATACCAAGCCCTATCCGCAGTATTTTTCCTGCCTCAGCTGGTATTATTTGAGCGAGCCGGACCACTTGCGCAAAAGCTACCAGCCGATACCGGTTTACAACAACAATATCTGGGATGCCCCGTTTGTCAGCCGCATTGTGGCCACGTCATGCACCTTTTTTGAGATGATGCAGCAGGAGCGGCCCGAACAGCTGGTGACATTTTCCAGCCATGCTATGCCGTTGAAAACCTTGCTGGAAGTCGGTTATCCTTACAACGCGGTTTCGGACGATTCGCGGATTTTTTGGCGATCTTATTTTTATTACGGAGGAAAATACAAAACGATCGCGATGTATTACCCGGTGTCGATGGATGCG
>JALOQL010000031.1 GCA_025453415.1 Minisyncoccota bacterium | reverse complement strand
AGGACCAAAAGAACGGTCTGGAGGGCGAAAAAGGCGACCTGGAGAAGACAACGCAGATGAAAGAGCTCCAAAAAAAGGAGCATGAACAGGCGCAGGCCGAATACAACAAATCCCTCAAGGTGAAGGATGCCGAATTAGCCCAAACCACCCAGGCCAAGAAATTGACGGCGCAGGTGATCGCGCAGATCAAGCAAAGGCTGTTTTCTCTGGCCGGCGTTTCGGATTCGGACGCGCCCAATTTCGAGCAGGCCTACCAGATGGCCAAGACCGCGGCCAACCTGACCGGCGTGCGGCCGGCGTTCGTTTTGGCGATACTCACGCAGGAATCCAACCTGGGCAAGAATGTGGGCCAGTGTTACCTGCAAAACGACAAGACCGGCGCGGGCATCAAAATAAGTTCGGGCGCCTCGGTGGCCAAGGTTATGCATCCCACGCGCGACGTGCAAAAATTTATCAGCATCGTCACCGCCCTGGGCAAGGATCCGCACGCGACGCGCGTTTCCTGCCCGATGAGCTTTGGCTACGGCGGCGCCATGGGGCCGGGCCAGTTCATTCCGTCCACTTGGAACATATACGTTGACCGCCTGCAGGCCATTTTGGGCCGTCCGGCCAACCCCTGGAACATCAACGACGCCTTCCTGGCCACGTCGCTCTACGTTTCCGATTATGGCGCCACCTCGAAGGAATACAATGGCGAATGGAAAGCCGCCATGATCTACTTCGCCGGCTCGGTCAACAAAAAATACCGCTTCTACGGCGACAGCGTCATGAAGATCGCCAACGGCTACGCCGACGACATCGCGGCGATCGAAGGAAAATAGAAATCCAAGCAATATGAAAAAGATATTATTGGTTCTCGGTTTGTTGTTCATAGCAACTCCGGTAATGGCGGCAACCGAAATTTGGTCGGGCGGCCGCTGCAATTATGTTACGTATCTATCTCGTTGCTGTTTGGGCGGTATTCATATCTATTACTATGCCGACGGCGCAAAAGACACTCCTTGCTATATCGAATACTCGCCTACGACTTGTGTGCTAAACGAGCCGGGTATGGTTTATAATGTCCAATCAGCTAAGGTCTTTACCAAAGCTATGTCTTTGCAAAACAAGGCGCCAGACTGTCCGACGCGTGCAATCTTTCGGAATACCCATGCTTCGCCCGTGGCCAGTTTTGCTCACTATGAAAACGAAGTTTTAATCGAGAACAATAGTACCAATACACCCAAAACCGCCACGGTCGCCGACAAAACAATTTCCAAAACAACGGTAGCTGACCAGGTCGTTTATCATAAAAGCGGCGTTGCAACAGCTACTACCATGACCAAGCCCGTTGTGAGCGCTACGTCCTCGCTCGTTCAAGCGGTAAAACAGCCCTCGGCAGCCTCGGTCAAAGCCTTTAATACCAAAGCAACCACGCTCGAAGGCTTGAATGCCCGAATAAACCAAATAATTGCAATGATCTTAGAATTACAAAGGCAGTTATTGTTATTAAAGGTTCAAGGTGGAGCAGCTAGTTAATGATGTCACGTTTAGGAGAAATTGGTTGACTTATATTGTTTTTTGTGGTACCAAAAAACTCACTATGTAATGGTTCTGTAATGCGTGATAAGATATTACTAAGATTAAGAAGGGAATAAATTAAAGCTATTTGTTACAAAAAGTTGCATGAACATCATTAATTTATTACATATGCGCAAAATTAAAAACACTAAGCAGTGTGGTATTGCGCGGATACTAACTTTTCCTTCTGATACGGGCTATACTTCAGTCTGTCTTGATTTTGATTTGATTGAAGAAGCTAAAACAAGAGACGCAGCTCTTGAGCAAATGAAAGAGTCGGTTGAAGGATATCTCCAGTGTGTTTTAAAAAATAATCTTTCCGATAATTTGCTGAATCGTCACGCGGACAAGGAATATTGGGATATGTATAATCAATATCTGAAATTAATATCTGAACGTGGCAATAACTCAGCATCAGAACCAGTCAAAAACGCGTCTTTATATTCAATGCCTCTTTCTGGTTTAATCCCAGCCTAATATGACAAGACTGAAAAACTGGGATGCAAAAACACTTAAAAATTTTTTGAAGGATTATGGTTTCAGCGAATGCGAGACGAAGGGTTCTCATATGCATATGGTAGGAAAAATAGACGGAGAGGACAGGATCGTTCAAGTAATATTTAGCCATAAAGAACGTGATTGTCAGTCGAATAAAACAATGCGGATGGCGGTAAAGCATTCAGGGATTAAGCAAGAATATTTTGAGGAATGGAAAGCGACTAGAAAAATACATAACGAATTAATTTCGTAAAACAAAAAACCATCGAAGAGGTGGTTTTTTGTTACAAGAAAAATCCCCGGCTTTAGCCGGGGTGTACGCTTGAAGGTAACGCCGTACATTGCGGCCGTTTGGCAAAACGGCCTCAATGGTAGCATTTGATAACTGCGAAAAACGCATTCAGTAGGAATTGGACAAAGTGATAAAAAAATTGAAGAATGTTGACCGATTACGATTATATCCTGTGATGGTTTCCCGCAAATCGCAGCAGTTTTACCGCCGGCGTAGCCGGCAAGTAGTAAAATCCTGTACTCAGGATTTTACCAAAACCACCGGACCTTAGTCCGGTGGTCGATTATTATTGAATAATTTAATTATCTCCGTCTATCGACTTTTCTAATTCTTCCTGGAGGGTTTGGGAGATGTCGGCGAGGTTGCCGTTGAAGATGCCTTCGATGTCGTGCCAGCTTTTTTTGATGCGGTGGTCGGTCACGCGGTCCTGGGGCACGTTGTAGGTGCGGATCTTTTCGCACCGCTCGGCCGTGCCGATCTGCGCCAGGCGCGCGCCGCCCAGCGACGCTTCGTCCTGGGCGCGTTTCATTTCCTGCAGGCGGTATTCCAGCAGGGCCATGGCGTTGGCGCGGTTCTGCAGCTGGTTGCGCTCGGTCTGGGAAAAGACCGAAAGGCCGGTGGCCTTGTGGGTGATGCGCACCGCCGATTCGCGCTTGTTCACGAATTGCCCGCCCGGGCCGGAGGACCGGCAAAATTGCACCTCGATCTCGTCGGGCCGGATGGTAATCTCGCTTTTCTTGGGTTTGGGCAGGACGGCGACCGTGGCGGTCGAGGTATGGATGCGGCCGTTTTTTTCGGTCTCGGGAATCCTTTGGATGCGGTGCACGCCGCCTTCGTATTGCATGGCTTCCCAAACGCCCTTGCCTTTGAGCTCGAAGATGATTTCCTTGTAGCCGCCGATCTCGGTCTGGTTTTCGTCCAAGACCTTCAAATTCCAGCCGTTGGTCTGGGCAAAACGCGAATACATCCGGTAAAGGTCGGCCGCGAACAGAGCCGCTTCCTCGCCGCCGGTGCCGCCGCGGATCTCCACAACAATGGCGTCCGGGCCGGACTTGGCCTCGCTTTTGATGAGGTCGTCCAGCTCCTTTTGGGCCGTTTCCATACGGTCCTTAAGCTGTTCAATCTCGACCTCGGCCAGCGACATCAGTTCCGGGTCTTCCTCGCTGACGGTGATGAGCTTGTTTTCCTCGATCTTGTTGGCCAGCTCCTTGATCTCGGTCTCCTTTTCAATGAGTTTTTCCAGGTAGGATTTGCGCTTGTTGAGCGTTTCGAACCTTTCCCAATCGGAAATCAACCCAGGGTCACTGAGTTGATTTAGAAGTTTGTCGTATTCTTCTTGAGGGGTGAGCGCGGCCATCTTATGAAACAATGAACTAAGGGATGAAAATCGCAACGGTCGAACGCGGGAAGATTACTTCTTCTTGGCAGAAACCGTTTTCTTGGCGGCGCGCTTTAGGAACTTGTCCACGCGGCCCATGGTGTTGATTAGTTTGGCTTTGCCGGTATAGAAAGGATGGCAAGCCGAGCAGGTTTCGACTTCGTTATATTCCTTGGTCGATCCCGTGGTATAGGTTTTCCCGCACGAACACTTGAAGGTGGCGCTGGGATAATATTTCGGATGGATGTCTTTTTTCATAGTTATAATCGCATCAAAATCGCTCGTTTCGGGCGACATTGACCAGTATAACCCAAAAACCTTTAATTGGCAAGATGACTATCCAAGTTTTGAGCTTGAAAAACCGGGAGGGGTGTGTTAGTATTCAAATGTCTGAAAATAAGCTCTGTGAGGCGAGGTGTTTACACCAACCCACGGAGGTCCGGCCTCAGAATAAAACTGGGCGTCCGGAGGGGCGAATTGCCGCAGGATTTGCCGCGCCTAAGCCCGCGGATATATTTGCGGAAGGATGAGCCTGTTGGGCGGTCTTTAATCCGGCCCGGCGATTTATTTAAGGTTAATTTAAGTAAAAATGAATTACAATCTTTCAGTTGACGAAATGGCGAAAGCGGGACTGCAGTTTGGCCACACGAAGGCCAAGGTGCATCCGAAGATGAAGCCCTATCTTTTTGGCGTGCGCAATACCATTTTCCTGATCGACCTGGACAAGGTCAAGGAAAAGTTCGAGGCGGCGCTGGAATACATTGAAAAGACCGTGGGCGAAGGAAAGATAGTGCTTTTGGTGGGCACTAAGACCCAGTTCAGAAAAAGCGTCAAAGCGGTCGCCGATGAAACCGGCATGCCCTACGTAAGCGAGAGGTGGCTGGGTGGAACATTCACTAATTTCAAGATCATCAAGAAGCGCGTCGACTACTACAAAGAACTCGAGCGCAAGACCGCGGCTGGTGAATTCGAAAAATACACCAAGAAGGAACAGGCTGGTATCCAAAAGGAGATCAAGACCCTGGAAAAGAAGCTGGGCGGCATCAAAACGATGGACAAGATGCCCGAGGCGATTTTTGTGGTCGATATGAGAAAGGACAAGCTGGCGGTCAAAGAGGCGCGCGAAAATGGTATTAAAGTAATCGGTATCGCCGATATCAACATCGACCCGGATTTGGCCGATAATGTAATTATCGCCAATGACGATTCCATCTCTTCGGTTGGATATATCATGGGCAAGGTGAGGGAGGCTATTCTGGAAGGCAAGAAGGAGGCCGCCAAGCTGCCCGTGGCTCCGGTAACAAAGTAAAGATTATAATTTTTAATCCCCGGCTGTTAACGGGTAGACGTATTTGATTTTGCGTTCCGGTTAACGGTTGGTGGTTAACGGTTTATGGCTAATTTAGAACTTATCAAACAGCTTCGCGATGAGACCGGGATTTCCATCGGCGAATGCAAGAAGGCGCTCGACGAGGGCGGCAGTGTTGAAAAAGCCAAGGAAATCCTTAAGCAGTGGGGCAAAAACCTGGCGGCCAAGAAGGGCGACCGCTGCGCGGGCCAGGGAAAAGTTGAGGCTTATATCCACGCCAACGGCAAGATCGGCGTATTGGTGGAGCTCCGTTGCGAGACCGATTTTGTGGCCAACTCCGCCGATTTCAAGAACCTGGCGCACGAACTGTGCCTTCAGGTGGCGGCGATGGGCGATAATTCCGAAACCATGCTCACTAATCCCTGGATCAAGAATCCTTCCAAGTCCGTCAACGACCTCATTAACGAGACGGTAGCCAAGGTGGGCGAGAATATCGTGCTGAAAAAAGTCGTCCGCGTGGAAATCTAGTTTTTATCGCGTTCCTTTTCGTTTTACTCTCAAACCTATCTATGGTTGAATTGATCGCTTCCATTCTTTTCATTGGCAGTGCCGCGGGCGTGGTGGCGATCGCGGCCAAAAAGATGCCGGCACTCAACGAGATTCCGGAAAAATCCGACCTGAAAGTCCTGGGAACTTTCGGCGCGTTCAAAAAGTGGCTGGCGTTCAAGGTGAAGAGCAATCCCAAGCTCAAAGACCTTTCTTGGATTGACCTGGCGCAAAAGACGCTGATCAAGGGTCGGGTGATCGTTCTGAAGACCGAAAACAAGCTCAACGAATACATGGTGAAACTGCGGCAGCGCGCCGAAAGTCAGCAAAAGGAAAAGGAGGCGCTGTTGGACAATTACTGGCACGATCTGAAGACCATCGTCAAGACCAAAAAGATCGCGGTTGGCAAGAATCCCAAAGGCGGAGTTGAAACGCTGACAGTTGCCAGACCGACCGGCGAGGCAACGGTTCATTCGGAAATTTCCGAATTTCCTGCCGAAGAAGAAGGGATGAAGACGGTTTTTCCCGAAGAATCTTCGCAGAAGCACCACCACAAGAAAAAGAAGCATTCCGGATTCAAGAAGCGATTCCGCGATCCGTTCAGCTGGTAACTCTGTCCCGCACCAGCGGGACTTTGTTTAAGCCTGCCGGGGTAGCTCAATGGTAGAGCCCTCCTTCGCCCCAAAATGGGGCTACGGATGGGCGCAGCAACTGTTTTGCGATAGTCCCGTAAAATTTGCCGGGGTAGCTCAATGGTAGAGCAACTGTTTTGTAAACAGTAGGTTGGAGGTCCGAATCCTCTCCTCGGCTCAGCAGAATCCCGGCAAATTTGTACGGGATAAACAGTAGGTCGGGGGTTCGAATCCCTTCGTCGGCTCATGCGCAAAAACCGCCTGAAATGAGGCGGTTTTTGCTTGACTTTTCTATAAAATGGTGTATAGTTGATTTGTGATTTTATGAGGCTTTTAATAGCTTTCGTCGTGCTGACCATGTGCGGTTCTTTTGCGCTTGGCGCAAAAGAACTGGATAATGAATCGACAGTGGGGAATATTGATAGCATCCAGTATATGATTGGCGTCGGGCTCAGCAATATGACGCTCGGCGGAAACCCGGACCTGATGACCGTGACCATCAGACATGGGAATGCTGAAATCGTTCGCGGTGCCAATAAGAACGAAATCCTGTTCATTGTTGGCGGGAACTATAGTTATGTTCATAACAACTGGGGTATGTTCAATGAAGCTTATGGCGGCTTACGGACTTTAAACAACGAAACCGTGATGATCGATGCTTATGCGTACAATGGCTGCGAGGTAATCGATCTCATGGTAATGCGCCCGGAACTGAACTTTAAAGATCAAACCGGGTGTGGTGGAATGTACGAAGTCACATTTAAGCGAGGCAGCTAAGGCTGATTTTTTCCTTGCTTTTCTAATACTTAAATCAAAACCCCGCGTGAGCGGGGCTTTAAAATTCAATCTTACTGTTTGTTGGAGAGTTTTTCCTTGGCGCGGGCGATGCCGCGTTCGCAGCGGTTGCCCCAGCCGTCGATGAACACGCCCTCGCGCAGGCCGCAGACGATCTTAAGGCGTAGCGAAGCTTAGCTTCGTTACTGAGTGTGGTCGTTTTAGGCGGTTTAGCTTGACAAAAATATAAAATATGATATAATATAAAAGTGGTATAAATGAGGAAAACCATATCGTATATAATGCCCATACTTAAATGGGCCGCAAGATTGCTCGGTCTTTATCTTGGATTCATAATGACCACTGGCCCAGTATTGTACTACGATCCGATAGCGTATGATACTTGCGCGCTGGAATTTATTATTGGAGCAATCATCTTGATATATTCGGTGGCATCGACATTGAATGAAATAGCGCGTTTGAGGCGAGCTTCTATGTGCGCCTCTCAATAAAAGCCAGGCGGCGAAAGCTGATTTATTCCTGGTTTTCATCTTTTTTAAAAAGCAAAATCCCGCATCGGTCGGGATTTTAAATTGCGAATCCGGTGAGGTCAACCCTCCCACAAGCTGAGGATTGACCTCCGCAGACAAATTATTAATTCTGCTTTTGGGTCAACTTTTCCTTGGCTCTTGCAATGCCGCGTTCGCAGCGGTTGCCCCAGCCGTCGATGAACACGCCTTCGCGCAATACGCACACGATCTCGCAATTGTTCGGGCAGCCGCCGCATTCCACGCCCGCGGTGGTGAATTTGACGTTTTGCACGCCAAAGTCGAATTTGGTTTCTTTTCCGGCCGCGGCCTGGCGGGCTAGGATGGCAATGCCCATGCAGCCCATCAGGTGGCCGATTTCGTCGACGATGATCTCGTGGCCGATGATGCGTTCGAACGCCTGGGCCACGCCGATGTTCTTGGATACGCCGCCCTGGAACACGAATGGCGGCTTGATGGCTTTGCCTTTCCCCAGGTTGTTCAGATAGTTATGGACGATCGAGTTGCACAGTCCGGCGATGATATCTTCCCGGGGATGACCCATCTGCGCTTTGTGCACCAGGTCGGATTCGGCAAACACCGTGCAGCGTCCCGCAATCTTGGTCGGGTTCGTGGACCGCAGCGCGTAGCCGCCGAATTCTTCCACCGGAATGTTCAAGCGCCGTGCTTGCGACGACAAAAACGAACCGGTGCCGGCGGCGCAAAGCGTGTTCATGGCGTAATCCGTGATGATGCCCTCGTCCAAGATGATGATTTTGGAGTCCTGGCCGCCGATTTCCAGGATGGTTTTTACCTCCGGGTGGAACGCCAGCGTGCCGATCGCGTGCGCCGTGATCTCGTTTTTGATGATGGTGGCGTTCAGGATGGTGCCGATGAGCTCGCGCGCCGATCCGGTGGTGCCGACGGCCGTAACTTCCATATTTTTATCCTTCAGCTGGTCCTGGACTTCTTTTAGCACCCGTTTAACCGCGTCGATCGGATTGCCTTCGGTCCAAAGGTAGGACCGGGCGTGGATATTATTATCTTTGTCGATGGCAACCGCCTTGGTCGAGATCGAACCGATATCGATGCCCAGCGACAGCTTTATTTTTTGGTTGTTTTGTTCCATGGCTTTTTGATTTCCGATGAATTTAACTTTGAACTTAGAATTTTGAACTTTGAGCTTTCTTCATATAAAGCATGTCGCAAAATGCCTCGATGCGGGTTTCCAGGCCGGCTTCCGACGTTTGCGAATCGAAGCTGAAATAAAGCACTGGCACCTTGTAATCGCGAGAAATGTTGCTCAAGGCCGCCATGGCGTTGATCTCGGGCATACAGCCGAAGGGCTTCAGATGGATGATACCGTCAAAACCTTCCTTGGCCAGCTCCAGGGCGCGGGCCACGCTTTCCGTACCGTGCGAACCCAAGTGGTGCTTCAGGTAGGGTTTGGCGTCTTTGACGTGCTGCTTGATGAAAAAGTCGCCGGTGAAGTATTCCTTTAAGATCCCGGAGACGGTCACGAAGCGGTGCACCTCAATGTTTCGTTGGGCCAGCTTTTTTTCCAGGCTAAAATTCGAGAACGGTTCCATCAGCATGTAAAGCTCGCCCACGATGCCGACCCGCAGGCAGTCGGCCGGCTTGTTGAGCTTGACGTTGCCGATCTCTTTGATATAGCGGTCTTTCATTTTCAGGACTTTGATGATCGAGTCGGCTTGGCCGAGCTC
>JALOQL010000030.1 GCA_025453415.1 Minisyncoccota bacterium | reverse complement strand
ATAAAAATGTTTAAATAATAACGATCAATATGTGCAACCATATTAAAAGCGAAGAGCAGGAGACATTGGACCTCTCGTTGAGAAGCAAAGACGGTATGAATCTTCAAGCAGTTTTGAGGAAATGTTGTTTCTGTGAACGCTTTTTCTCTGAGGGGGTGGTTAGCGCAAGAGCATAGCCTTTTCACCCCTTCTATATTTTTCTTACCATATAACTGCTCTGCAATTTGTAACCGTTTTTGCGCCAATAGGCGCGCGCGCCGATACCCGCAATTGCTGCGATTTTTTTTATTCCAAATTCGTTTTTGGCGATCGTTTCCGCTTCTTTGATGAGTTTTTTGCCTAAACCCGTGTGTTGGGCCGAAATCGATTTCTGGCCGACCCCGGTTTGGATGCCGTAGGTGTGGATCTCGCGTATAAGAGCCGCGCCTTTCAGCGCCGGAAAAACGGGGTTGGCATTGCCGCCCGGTATGCGCAAACGCAACAGGCTGAACAATTTGGTTTTGTTTTTATTTTCAAAACTTAGAAAGATTTCTTTACCGCCGGAAGCTTCATAATCGCGGCGTACCAAAATAATCCTTTCTTTGGGGTCGTAACTACCCTTGATCTCGCGGCAGCGGATGCATTGGCAGGACCAGCCTTCGGCCGTCATATCATGAGCGATCATTTGCCGCAGGTTGGAGATCTCCTTGGTACCGGAAGTGATGCGCGGGGAGGGGATATCGCGGATGATGCGTTCGATGCGCACCCATTCCGGGACGATTTTTTTGATCTCCTTTATCGCTAAAACAACTTTTTCATCCGGGTAGGGTTTGTATTTTCCTTGAACGTAAAGCTGGTGCAGAGGCGCTTCCTTCAAGACCGCGCAAGGATAGATCTTCAACAGGTCGGGGCAAAAATCGGGATTTGAAAAAATTTCTTTTGCCATCGACAAATCCCTTTCGGGGCTGGAGCCGTAAAGATTGAGCATTATCTGGTAGGACACCTTGAACCCCGCGTCTTTTAATAATTGGGTTGCATGGACGACAGCATCGATGTTATGGCCGCGGTTGTTAAGTTTCAATACATCGTCGTAAATGCTCTGGATGCCCAGTTCGACGCGAGTAACACCCAACATTCTTAGCCGCACAATTTCTTTTTTATCGATGTAATCCGGCCGGGTTTCAATCGAGATGCCCACGATCCGGCATTTGGCATTTTCATTCCTTTTTTGTTCGACGGCAAGCGGCAGGATTTTGTTTTTTAATCTTCCGAAATCGTTGCCGGCACTAAAGCAAGCGGCGATGAATTTTTCCTGGTAGGCCTTGGGATAATAGCTCCAGGTACCGCCGATCACGCGCAACTCGATTTTATCCACATTGTGGCCTTCGGCCGCCAGGTTTTCCAGGCGTCTTTTTACCTGAATATACGGGTTGAATTTCAAAAACCGGGCGCGTTCGGCGGCCGGTTCGCCGGAAAGATAGCTTTTGGGGAATCCCGGCTCGTTGGGGCAATAAAGGCAATTCCCCGGGCAGGGGTAGGGCTTGGTGAGGACCGAAACATTGACGATGCCCGAAAGCGACCGTACCGGCCGGACGCGCAGCAGATTCTTCAGGCTGTCCGGAATGCCGTTGCCGGCATCTTTGAGCGCGGCCAACAGCGTGACATTGTCCGGGAACGGGATCCGGTACTCCCGGGCGATCCGGCGCTTCAACGCCTCGAGCTCTGCTTTGTTTTGCGGATTGGCTTGGATTAATTTTGTTGCGATGGCGGCACGATGAATAGTTGACATCAAGTTTTTTTTGGAGTATTTTCTTATTTAGCGAAGGAGGTGAAGGCTTGAAAAAACTGGTTTTATCCCAGGTTTCTCAGGTTGATGCCAGGTAGTACGACGAGGCTCTATGGGTAGACCGACGCCCTCTCTGATACCTGGAGAAAAAGTCGGATCGGGCATGGAGGTGTGGAAATTATCGAAACTGATTAATTTCTGCACCTCTGCCATTTAACTGCGAAAGCAGGCGTTTTTTATTTTATAAACACACCTTGAAATTATATGATTTTAAGATAAAGTCAAATCAGTGTAAATTAGACTTGACACTGGTAGCAATTTTAGTGTAAATTATAATTGACACTAATTTAGAGCTAATGGACCGGGAACAGAAGAACAAAATAATCAATTTCCTTAACGATCAAATTTCCCAAGCCGAGTTTCGGGCCCGAGCTTATGTTTTTGACGATGACAATAAAAAAAGACCGACAAGGAATATATACGTCAAACTGAATAAATACGTGGAAGATTTCATTAACGGCGATTCAGCAACAAGGTGGATAACGCTAACGGGGCTAAGGGGTTCCGGAAAAACCACTTTGGTTTCCCAGCTTTACTGGAACGCGCGGACTGCCGACGCCTACAAACTCTACATATCGCTCGATTACGTGGTGCAAATATTAGGTATAACGTTGAACGACTTATTGGCGGTCTACGAGGAGATAATCGGTTCGTTTTTTGAGAAAACGGAAAAGCCGATTCTGCTGTTTTTGGATGAGGTTCAATATGATGAAAAATGGGGGATTACCTTGAAGAGCATTTATGACCGTTCGCGTAAGGTTTTTATTTTCGCGACCGGATCGGCGGCGCTTACCATGAATACCAACGCCGATGTCGCGCGCCGCACCATTTACGAAAAACTGTATCCTTTATGTTTTACGGAATTTTTGAAAATAAAGAATGAAAAATTCGAGGAAAAAGGATTGGTACGGGAAATGAGAAGGGCGATTTTTGAGTCTCAAAACGCGAAAGGCTCCTTTAATTCAATCAAATTATTGGAACCGGGAATAAATAAATATTTTTTAGGCGTCGATAGGATGGATATCGACAAATATATCAAATACGGTTCATTGCCGTTTATGGTTGCCTTAAAGAACGAGGCGCTGGTTTATGATCAAATAAACAAAACATTGGATAGGATAATCAATAGCGATGTTGCTCGAACGGGGCGCTTTGGTAGTGAAATCATATCAAAAATACCGGCAATTCTTTATGCCGTAGCCGATATGGACCAAATAAATTATACCAAAATCAGCGGCGTTTTTGGGATAAGCCGCCCTAAAGTGATGGAAATATTTGATGTTTTGGAAAAAACAGAGACATTGATCAAGATATATCCTTATGGTTCCCATATTACCCAATCGAGAAAACCGCTGAAGTATCTTTTTTCATCGCCTGCATTCCGTTCGATGTATTATCATATGATCGGCAATATCGTGTCCGCGGACAATGCTAGGGGGAAATTGCTTGAAGATACGGCGGGTATGTATTTGAAAAGATTCCTCGATGGGAAGATTAATGCTTCGTTGACTTATGACTCTGCCCAGGGGGGCGCCGATTTTATCGTTAGTTTTGGCGGAAAAAGGATATTGATCGAAGTTGGTGCGGGCAGCAAGGACAGCCGACAGTTATTGAATACGGCTAAAAAAGTGAAAGCTGACTATGGGCTTGCCATATGCAATGATGATCTGGAGTTATTGGAAGAAAACATTCTAAAAATGCCCTTGAAATACTTTTTATTAATATAACAGATTGCCGCTTGAAATTATAAGATTTTAATATAAAGTCAAAAATGTAAAACACATCCCTAACTATTGATCCTTAATCCTTAACGTAACTTGTATTATTGTCAGGGATTAAGGATTAAAGATTAGAGATCAAAAAAATGTTCGAACAGTTAAAACAGATCAAGAAATTACAGGAGATCCAGAATGCTTTGAAGCAGGAAAAGATCGAGGGCGAGAAGAACGGCGTCAAAATCTTCATGAATGGCAAGCTTGAGGTGGAGGACGTGGCCCTGAATCCCGACCTTTCGATTACCGACCAGGAAAGGGCGGTGAAGGATTGCTTTAACGACACGATGAAAAAAGTACAGATGACGGTGGCCAAGAAGATGCAAAGCATGGGCGGATTTGGCATGTAAACTCAATTTTCATTTTCTAATTTTCAATTTTCATTAAATTATCAACGAACCAATTTTCAAACGAATCATAAGTTTTTGTTTAGATTATTGCGTCATTGAAAATTCATTGGAAATTGATAATTGATAATTGAAAATTGCTTAATTTCATGGAAATTAAGCGAATTGTAGTGGGACAGTTGCAGACCAACTGCTATCTTTTGATAGACGGCGGCCACATTTTGGTCGTCGATCCGGGTGACGAAGCGGAAAGGATCGCCGAGGAGATCGTCAGAACCGGCGCCGCGCCGGTGGCCATTGTTAACACCCATGGCCATTTTGACCATATTGGCGCGAATGCCGAATTGGAAAAGAAGTTCGGTGTCAAGGTTGTGCCAAATTTAAAGGAGGGTGATATTTTGACGTTTGGCGGGCAAAAGGTTAAAGTGGCGGTGACTCCGGGACACACCAAGGACGGGATTTGCCTGTTCGGCGAAGGTTTCGTGGTCTCGGGCGACACGCTGTTTTGCGGCAACATCGGCCGTACCGATCTGGAGGGAGGATCGGACCATGACATGGCCGAGTCGCTGAAAAAACTTGACCGCTTGATACCGGAAGGTGCCCGGGTGTATCCGGGCCACGGCGAACCCTTCAGCTACAGAAAAGGGGAGGCGTTGGTTTGGCTTGAATATTTGGATTGAATCCTATGAATCTGGATAAATTGGAAACAATTTTGGCGGGCCAGCCGGCCTATCGGGCCGAACAGGCCCGGCAGGCGGTTTTGAAGTCCCTGGCCGAAAACTGGGATGAGGTTGTGGGTTTGCCCAAAGATTTGCGCCAAATTTTGGAAAAGGAAATTCCGCTGAAGATCGACGCCAAGATATTTGCTTCTCCCGGTGCGGATTCGCTCAAGGCCTTGGTCACCTTTGGGGATGGTTTGCGGGTTGAATCGGTGCTGATGCGCCACGATAATCGCAATACGGTTTGCGTGTCGTCCCAAGTCGGTTGTCCGATGGCCTGTTCGTTTTGCGCGACCGGGAAACTGGGATTCAAACGCAACCTTACGGCCGGCGAAATCTTGGAACAAGTGGTGCTTTTCGGCCGGGCGTTGAAGCGGGAAAACCAGCGGGTGACCAATATAGTTTTCATGGGCATGGGCGAGCCGTTCCTGAACTACGACAATGTGATGGCGGCAATCAGGACTATGAACGACCAAAAGGGGTTGAACATCGGCGCTCGTCATATTTCAATTTCTACCTGTGGCATTGTTGAAGGCATCGAGAAGTTGATCGATGAGCCGCTACAGGTGAACCTGGCCATTTCGCTGCACGCGCCGAGCGACTTGCTGCGGTCCAAGCTTATGCCGGCGAACGTCAAACATCCGATCGATGATATAATGAAGGCGGTGCTGCGCTACGTGAAAAACACGAACCGCCGGGTGATGTTCGAATACATTATGATCGACAACGTAAACGATTCCGACGAATGCGCGCGCGAACTGGCCGAATTGATCAAATCGCGTCTGTCGCTCAAGTTGGCGTTCGTAAACCTTATTCGCTATAACCCGACGGGAATCTACGGCGCGTCGTCGCCCGAGCGGGTCAAAGCATTCAAGACGGTTTTAATGGAAGCGGGAGTGGAAACGACCGAGCGCTACCGTTTCGGCCGCGAGATTAAAGCCGCGTGCGGCCAGCTGGCCGGCGATAAAAATCAGTGATTTAAGATTTATGATTTAGGATTTAAGATCATAAATCGCGATTCATAAATCAATGTTAATTAAAGTGCATGTGCGTCCAGGCAGCAGGGAGGAGGGAGTGGCGCAAACCGGTTCGGATGCGTTCAAGGTGAGTGTGCGGCCCAGGCCCGAGGGCGGCCTGGCCAACGCGCGGACGGTCGAATTGCTGGCGTTCTATTTTGCGGTTCCCGCGGGCAAGATCCGTTTGATAAAAGGGGCGCACGAACCGCACAAGATTTTCGAGATCAAAGATTAATCAATATCATGGACGATATTTTACTGGTCGATGAGGACAATAATCCGGTAGGGACCGGGCAAAAAATCGATGTCCATCGGCGGGGGATTTTGCACCGCGCGTTTTCGATTTTGATATACAACTCCCAAAAAGAGATGCTGCTGGCGCGCCGTGCCGCCGGGAAACATACTTGTCCCGGCCTGTGGAGCAACGCGTGCTGTTCGCATCCGCTTCCGGGGGAACACTTGCTGTTGGCGGCCAAGCGCCGCCTGAAGGAAGAGATGGGAATCTCGGTTCCCTTAAAGGAAGCGGGGGTGGAATTCATTTACAAAGTCAGGATCGGGGAGTTGACCGAATACGAATATGATCATTTGCTGTATGGTATTTTCGACGGCGAACCGCGGCCGAATCCCGACGAAGTTTCCGAATGGAAATGGTCCAGCTTCAGCGACATCCGCCAAGGCATGAAAACCAGCCCCGATGATTACACGCCATGGTTCCGCCTGATCGTGAGCCAGGGAGACAACCAGGCCGAACAGATCCACGTGCCGCGGCTGGAAAAATACCAGATCAAGAAACTGGCAATATACGAATAATGGATCAGAAAACCGCTGACCGCATCATCGAGCAGAACCGCAGCAACTACGACTCGTTTGCCGAGTCGTTTTCGCAAACGCGCAATTATCTTCCGGAAATAACCAAAGCTTTTTTTGCCGGCCGCGTCAAAGCGGATGACCGCGTACTGGACAGCGGGTGCGGCAACGGCCGGTTCTATCCGTTTTTCAAGGAAGCCGGGGCGGTCTACGCCGGTATTGATAATTCGGAAAAATTAATTGCCATTGCGAAAGAAAAATATCCGGAAGCCGATTTTACGGTCGGGGATGTGCTCAAAATTCCCTTCGGTGAAAACGAATTCGATATGATGATTTCGATGGCGGTTTTGCACCACATACCTTCCAAATCATATCGGGAGCAATTTTTTAAAGAAGCTTGGCGGGTATTGAAACCTGGCGGTTTTTTGGTTGTGGCGGTATGGGATTTGCGGCCACAAGCGTTATTGCGAGCCAAACAATGGAAGCGCTTGGCCGCTTTTGGAAAAACCCAAATAAGGATCGTCGCTGGATCGGAAAAACTTGATATTGGCGATTTTTACATTCCGTGGCAAAGCAAATACCGGCGCTACCACCACGTGTTTACCGTTGCGGAGATTAAGGGGCTGGCCAAGGGCGCTGGGTTTGCGGTCGAGGAAGCGGGGATAATGAAAATGGGGGAGCGCCAGTCGAATCTTTACATAATCGCCAAAAAGATGCAGAATTAGTGCGTTGTAATCGGAGAGGGTCCCCTTGGATTTTTTACGTCGCGGGACGTAAAAATCCCGCCGTGGCGGGATTCACGTCCCAGCCGCGTGAAATTTTCCATTGGGAAAATTTTTTACGCGGCGCCCGTAGTTTAATGGATAAAATACTGGCCTCCGAAGCCGGGGACTACAGGTTCGATTCCTGTCGGGCGCACAGTGGATAACCAAAATCGCCTTTGAGGCGGTTTTTTGGTAAAATACCATAAAATGCTAAAAAAAGGGGGGGATATGGCAAAACGAACAATGGGAAAATATTTTTTGCTGGACATGGCGGTCGCGATGCTGATGTTTGGCGGTCTTTTTGCGGCTCTGGGCCTTTTTTTGTTGAGCGATGGGGATGACGCCGACAATGTTTCCGCCGTTATCCATGCGGCCAGGGCATCCGTGGCGGCGTTTCCGGATGTAAAACCGACGGCCGATGTTTTCAACATATTGCTGATTCCCGGACACGATGTCGACGACGGCGGGGCGTGCTACAAAGACTATTGCGAAAGGGATTTGACGGCCGAGGTTGCCGCCAAGATCGCCATCGCGCTCGGGAACGACTCGCGATTCAAGGTTACGGTTGCCCGGGATGGACAGGAGTGGAATCCGATACTGCGGGATTATTTCGCCAATGAAAAACAGGCGATCATCGACTGGAAAACCGAACATCAACAGGAAAGCAAAGCGCTGATGGATGTCGGAAAGATAAAATACGTGCCGGATATGGCTTTCCACTCCGAAGCGACGCCGGAAATGTCGGTCAAGCTCTACGGGATGAACAAATGGGCCGACGAAAACGGTATTGACCTGGTGATAAATCTTCATTTTAACGACAGTATGCGGCCCAAGTCTTACGTGCCCGGCGGATATAAAGGGTTTACGATCTTTATTCCGGAGAGCCAGATGAAAAATCATGCCGTTTCGAAGGCCGCGGCCAGTAGTGTTTTTAAAGAGTTGAAAAGCGTCGAGGCGCCGGAACTGGATAATCTGTTGGAAGACCAGAGCCTGATCGCTTTGGGCGCGTCGGGTACGCTGGAGGCGGCCAGCATGCTGGTCGAATACGCCTATATCTACGAAAAGAAATTGGAATCGGAAGCGACACGGGAACAAGCGCTGGAAGAATTCGCGCAGATGACCGCCGCCGGTATCGTAAATTACGCAAATGAAACTTTTTAAGCTTTTGGCAAAATTTGTTATCGGGGCGTTTGCCCTGGTCGGCTTCGGGCTCTCGGCCGCTTACATGGCGGTGAGCCTGCATTTGACCGATACCAAGGGTGTCATCGATGAGCAAAGCGACGCCTTTTGGCGGCAGAGCAAGGCGTCAGCCGCGGCCGCGCCCGCGCTGGTGATCGGGTTTTCCGGCATGCTGGCCGACGACGGCGAAGAAGGCACTTTTTTCAATAAAGCAAATTATTGCGTCCTGAAAGCGGTCAAGACCGGTTATCCGGCGGAATTTAACCGCATTTTCGGTTTGGCCGCGGCCGGAAATCAGGGTCTGGCCCAAAAAAATCTCGATTATCTGGCCAAGGCGCTCAATGCCGCGCAAGACCGGGAATTTTATACTGCGCGCCAGGCGTGCGCGAGCGATCTTGGCGCGGGGGCCTCCCGGAAGGAATTCGACATCCTGGCCGGAACCGTGGCCGCAAAAAGCCCGCTAGCTTGGGCCAACACCGAAGAGTGGGAATTTTTCAAGGCCGGCGTATTGAAGGATAGGGCAATTCTGGATCGGGTCGAAAAGGAAACCGGCATCGGCAAACGGTTGCTCGTGGCCGAACTGATGGCCGAACAGATGCGGCTTTTCTATTCCGACCGACCGACGTTTAAAAAGGCGATCGCCCCTTTGAAAGTATTGGGCAGCATGACCGAGTTCTCCTGGGGCATTTTCGGGATAAAACCGGAAACCGCCATGAAGATCGAGGATAATCTGAAAAACCCGGCCTCGGCGTTTTATCCGGGGCAGGGTTATTCCAAGATGCTCGATTTCAAGACCGCCAACGTCCGGCAGGAAAGGTTTTCCCGCATCACCGACTGGCGCGACCATTATTACGCTTATCTTTACGCCGCGCTTTTCAATAAA
>JALOQL010000029.1 GCA_025453415.1 Minisyncoccota bacterium | reverse complement strand
CCACGACCAAAAGGGTGATGTCTGGGGAAACACCGAAGGTTCCGGCGATCCGCAGCTGAAGAGCGAAGCGATCCGGCAGGCATGCCTTTGCCCTTCGGGCCGGTTGGTGGCCAAAGAAAAGGGTGGGCGCGCGATCGAACCGGAATTGGAACCTGGCATCGGCCTGATCGAGGATCCGCAAAAAAATGTCAGCGGCCCAATCTGGGCCAAGGGCGGGGTGGAGGTCGAGAGTGCCGACGGCCGGAAGTACGAAACGCGCAATCGTGCCACTTTGTGCCGTTGCGGCATATCGCGCAACAAACCGTTCTGCGACGGCAGCCATGTTGAAGGGAAATCCGGCGACGGCGGCAAAAGCCTTGGATAAACGGGCAGTTTCGAGCTTTGATCTCCGCGCCGCGGCGGTTGCGCCCGTTTTTTCACGTCATTTTAATTGATGACGGGTAGAATCAATGTATGGGAAAAGATACGAAAATAAATTCCGCCGCATTGCGCATAAAGCCGTTTTTTTTCGGAAATTGGTTTGTTTCGAGCAAACGGTTGCGTTTTGGGTTGCCGCGCGGCAAGGCCAAGCCTTTTGCCGTCGGTTTGAAAAACCGATGGCTTGATCCTCCCGGAATCAAGACGGTTGTTTGGAGCGGAGTTTGACGAAATGGGCATCCGCGGACATCCGCGCCGCCGGTAATTTTTTTGTCGGGTAAAAAGCAAATATAGAATTTAAAAAAACGCCATCAGGCGTTTTTTAACGCTCTAAAGCGATGACGTTGATTTGGGGCCGGGCAAAGAAGCGCAGCGGCACGATCCCGGTGCCGATGCCGTTGGTGACGATTACGGTGCGGTCCGGTTCTTCAAAAATGCCTTTTTCGTATTTGTAGGGATAGCCGTGCACAAAACTTGCGAACGATAATCCGAACAGCGTCATCTGGCCGCCGTGCGTGTGGCCGGCAAGCAGCAGTTTGGCGCGGTCGTTTTTGTATTTTTCAAGGTATGCCGGGTCGTGCGTGAGATAGATCGTGAATTCGGTCACCCCTTCCATCGCTTTGGCGCCGTCCGGAATTCCGTACCATGTCTCGTCGGTGCCCGCGACGGCGATCGCTTCACTACCGATGGCAATGCGGCGATTTTCATTGACCAAGGGCGTGATACCTGCCTTGATCATCGCTTGTATCACCCTTTCTTTGCCATTTTCGATATCGTGGTTCCCGAGAATGCCGAATTTTCCCATCGATGCTTTAACCATCGCGATCTTATCGAGGCATCGTTTCATGTCATTGCCATAATCGCCGCCAAGCAGCAAGATGTCGGGGTTTTGCGAATTGATGAGATCGACAACTTCACCCATGCGCTCGAAGGGGAATCCTTCGCCACAATGAAGGTCGGAAACGAAGGCAATCTTTTTTCCGGCGAATGCCGCCGGAAGATCGTTGCGGCGCACAGTCGTTTTGGCCGTTTCGAACCAAAAAACTTCGAAGCGAGCATAACCAAGGAAAGCCGCCGCGGCTGCGGCGGCGCAAATAATGGCAATGACGATTTTCTTCATTCTTCTCATAGCTAGTAATGGTTGTGGACCACGGTTCCGGGGTTGTTGTCTTTGGCGAATGCCGCGACTTTATCGCTCGGGATGATCGGTAGGGTATTCTCGAAAATGAATTTGGCGTCGTTCTGGGTCATGTTGGTGCAGCCGGCGCTTTGCTGTGTGCCGAAACGATCGTGCCAGTAGGTGCCATGGATGGCGTAGTCGTCGTTGTAGAACATCGTCCAGGGGATATTCTTCAGGTCATAGCGGTAGCTGTGTAGCGGCGGCCCGCCCCGCATTTCGGTTTTATAAAGTTTGTACCAGACGCGGAAGGTTCCGGCTTGCGTTTCGTTGCCCTTGCGTCCGATAGCGACATAGGTGGCAAACACCGGCTTATCGTAATTGAACAAGGTCATAACCTTTTTTGCCAGGTCCACGTCGATCCATTTTTCGCCTTCTTTGACGCCGTCGGGAATGGTGAAATTTTGAGGAGGCGCGGGCTGGGCCATCGGCGTGACATAATCCGAGAATACATAGGCCCCCGGATAAGCGCCGCCGTCGATCTGGTACCAGAGGTTTTTGCCGTTGATCCATTCGCCGTAAACTTCCTTCAAGACTTTGACGCGGTTTGCCGATGATAGCGTTCCCACTTTGTCGGACGCCGAGGCGACGCCCTTGCGCACTGCCACGCCGTCGGAATTTATTTCGCCCCACCAGCCCAGATATTTAAAACGGTCCTTTCCCAGCGCGACGGCACTGGGGATTTGCGCGGCGAATGACCACGAATCGACCGCGGTACGGCCGGTGTCGTCGGCCACGATCACTCGGACGGTATATTCGTTGTCGATCTCGAGCAGGCGCGCGAAAGTTATGCGGTAATTGTTCGGTCCCAGTGGTGCAATGTCGAGTTCCATGGGTTTGCCCTGGAAAAATACCGTGGCGGTTTTGAGCGGCGCCGCCAGAGTGGCGTCAAAGCCGATCGAATGCCATGCCGGGAACGCCGCGGAATCCTGAGCCGGTTTCTGGTTGGAAATCACCGGAAAATCTTTGGCTGCCGGTTCCATGATCACGACCGCGGTCGCGTCCGTGATCTCGATACGCGCCGGAAGGTACGCGCCTTTGCGGGATATTTTTATCACCAATTTGCCGTTTTCGACCCGGTAATCTACCGAGTCGATCAGCGGGCTTTTGGTGATCTGTTCGTAGTCGAACTGGCCGTTGATCTCCGAAACGCGGTCGAAAACAATGTCGGTCTGGGCGGTGCGGGTGTCTTCGACGATCCGGTGTTCGGGAGCGGTTTTTTGGGCGGGTTCAAGGCTGCGGAAGCCCAGCGACAGGCGGCAGCCGTCACCTTCCTGGCAGACGCATGACAGCGGGGTGGCGGAATAGGAATGCGGGTACGCCGGGAGCTTGGTTTCGTAATTGCTGGGCAGGGGCAGGAACAGCCACCATACCGCGCCCAATACCAAAATGACCGCGGCCGCGGCCGCGCCGATCTTCAGTCTCCAGCTTATACGTTCTTTGACGCCGAGTATCCGGTCGCGAACCTTGTTGATATGCCCGATCATTTTCCGGCCAAAAATAAAACAAAAAAGTGGCTGCCTTTCGTATTGGTAATCATACAACGAACGGGAGTCCCTATCAATGTACTCAAAAACCCCGCAAAGCGGGGATTCGAGTCCGGGCGGCTCCTTACGGAAACCTCCAGGAAGGTAAAAAAGAAAATACCGTATGGCGTTCTCTTCTTTACCAAATACCGGCGTTTTCCCCCCGCCAGGGCGGGGGAAAGTTACGCACTTAAAAGAGCTCTTATGGATTACATAATATCACCGGTCTTCCCATTGTCAAACCATCTTGGCGCAAGATTTTTATCTGTCCCTCCTGATATTCCGCCGGTAATCATCGGGTGGTATTGTCTTGTCCGTATAATAATGGTTTTTGAGTTAATAAACGATTAAAAGCCGGTTTTGCTTGAATTTTAAAATTTTTATGTTATAATATCCGTGTTGAGATAGGAGTATGAAATATCAGATAGACAACAAGCCAGAGACCAAACTTTGCATGTGACGCAGGGAAATTTTACCGGCCGTTTTTGCGACGGCTTTTAAATCCGGAAGCGGGAGCTTCCGTGGTAAAAGACCCTGTTTTTTTGTTGCTTGCCCTTTGAAGCTTTGGCGGAGAAGCGGTGATTGCTGCAAAAAAGGCTACTGACATGGAAAACACCAAAATTAAAATTTCAAAGCATTTGTACCAGACCAAAGGCTCAAGCCAAAGGGATCCTTTGGTTATCCTGAAAAACTTGGATAAGAGTTACGGGAAAAAACAGCTTTTCGAGGATGTTGATTTTCGCGTCTACGCCGGCGACCGTATCGCCATTGTGGGGCCCAATGGTATCGGCAAATCGACTTTGCTCAAGATTTTGATTGGCATCGAAGAGCCGGATTCCGGTTCGCGCGAGATCTCCAGGAACGCTACGATCGGATTCTTGCCGCAGGAAACCCATTGGGATACGCTGTCCAAGACCATCATTGAAGAAATCTACTCGGCCAACCGCGAGGCGTTCGACATGATCGAAAAGAAAAAGGCTTTCGATATCAGGGAAAAAGAGGGTTCGATGGGTGCCGACGAGATTGCCGAATATTTCGGATTGCTGGAAAGAATGAAAGAAAAGGACGTGTACCGTTACCAGGGGCTTATCGAAAAGCTGCTGGTTGACTTCGGCTTCCTTCCGGAGTCGTGGTCACGCACGATTGAATCCCTTTCCGGCGGCGAGCGGACCAAGCTGGCCTTGGCTAAGGTTTTGCTGTTCCGCCCCAACGTCATCGTCCTGGACGAGCCGACCAACCATTTGGATTTGGCCACGGTCGAGTGGCTGGAAAACTTTTTGGCGACGCTCAACGCCGCCATAGTTTGCGTGGCGCATGACCGGTATTTTCTGGACAAGGTGTGCGACAAGACCTATGAGTTGAAGTCCGACGGCATGGAGAAGTATTACTGCGCTTATTCGCAATACGTAGTCGAAAAAGAGGCGCGTAAGGAAGCGGCGCAGCGGGCGTATGACCAGCAGCAGAAATTCTTGAAGGAGCAGCAGGAGTACATCGACCGCTTCCGCTACAAGGCGACCAAAGCCGCCGGAGTGCAGAGCCGCATCAAAGAACTGGCGAAGATCGAAAAGCTGGAGGATCCGCACGAATCCGAAAAGACCGTGAACATCAAATTTCCGCAACCCAGCCGGGTTTGCGCCAAGGTCCTTTCTCTCAGTTCGGTGACGGTCGGAACCGCGGACGGCCCGCTGTTCTCGATCCCGGAAAGACTCGACGTTTACTGGGGTGACAAAATCGGCATTATAGGCTCCAACGGCATCGGCAAATCAACCTTGATCAAAAGCATCCGGAGTGGCGAGTTTCTGAAAGGCAAAGTGAGCATCAACGATAAGATCAAGATCGGCTACTATTCGCAGGGGCACGAGGACCTGGATCCGTCGAAATCGGTTCTTGACGAAGCGGTTTCGAAGACCGACGAGGTTAACGAAGAAAGGATCCGCCGGGTTCTGGGAGCGCTGCGGTTTTCCGGAGAAGGTGTTTACAAAAAAGTAAGCGCGCTTTCCGGCGGCGAGCGGGCGCGCCTGGTTTTGGCGGAACTCATCATGCAGCAGGTAAATCTTTTGCTGCTGGACGAGCCGACCAACCACCTGGACCTGCTGAGCAAAGAAGTGGTTACCGACGTTTTCAAGGAATACCGGGGGACGATCATTTTGGTGTCGCACGACCGCTACATCTTGAACAACGTTTGTACCGCGATCTGGTCGGTCGGTGACGGCAAGCTTACGACTAACGTCGGCAATTACGACGACTACCGTTACCACGTAGCCCACAAATAACCTCTATTTATAACTTCGTTCCGAAACGGTCCGGGCTTGTGATACGCAACCCGCCGTTTTCGGCCGAGGGTTTTTGGCGTATGTACAAAATTAAAAACCTTAAAGTATTGTATGAAGACAATCATGTGATCGCGGTCGTCAAACCTGCCGGAATCCTGACGCAGCTCGATCAAAGCGGTGAAGAAAGTTTGGAGGAAGCGGTGAGGGATTACCTGAAAATAAAATACGATAAACCGGGGAACGTTTTCTTGGGGCCGGTCCACCGGCTGGACCGGCCGGTGCAAGGCATCGTTCTTTTCGGCAAGACTTCAAAGGGAACCGCCAGGCTGTCGGACCAATTCCGGGAACACCGGATCCAAAAGACCTATCATGCGATAGTTTTGGGGAAGCCAAAGGACAACGAAGGGCAAATCAAGGAACAAATCAGCAAAATTTCTTTTTTTGCCGAAAGCTTCGTAAACAAATCGGACCGGGAGTTGCTGCAGGCGATCCGGCAGGCCACCAAAACAAGGACGGCCGAACTTTCCTGGTTTCTTGTCGGATCGAACGGCAAATGCTCGCTTCTGAGGATTGTTCCCCGGACGGGAAGATTCCACCAGATAAGGGTGCAAATGGCAAACATGGGCCACCCGGTCCTGGGTGACAGAAAATACGCACAAGGCAACGACGTGCGGCGGATGGGTTGGGGCGACGGCGCAAGCATCGCGCTGGCGGCGACCGGAATCCGGTTCAAAGCGATAACGGCGGATAAATGGATCGATCTGGCAATTCCCTTGCCGGAAGAATGGAGCAAATATCTCCATTAACCGCAAAGCTTAATACCAGGCTTTTGTCGTTGTTCATAAATTGGCAAACATCCCAAGCGTTGGCATTGGGGGTTTTAGCGTTTGTCGCGGGGTTGCGAAAACCGGTTTTTCGTGGTTAAATATCCGATTGTCAACGGACACTGGGGGTGATCAATTTTGTTGGCAAGTTTAAAGGAAAAGTTCCTTGAAATAGAAGCCTCTCTGTGTACCGCAGGGCAGGTGGATGAGGCGCTGGCAATCGTTGAAATCGGCGTTCCGGAAATTATCAACGATATCAAGTGGCTCAATGGAAAAGTCGCGCATCCTAACAAATGGCATAGTTTGAGGACGGTAAAGCGGCTGAGCAAAAAATATTCGCTAAAAGGCGTTCCCGCCCACCTGGTTTTGTTCACAGTTTTTTTATACCGGTGTCATGATTTGGGCCGGTTTGTCGAGGGTTGCGGGTTAATCACTTCGCGAGGCGCCGTTACCGTTCCCATCGGTTACCATAACCATGGCCGAGCGGCGGTAAAAATTCTGGAGCGACTTGGCGTGCTGATACTGTTTGACAGGTTGGCGCAGGAAGCGATCCGGTTTGCGATAGTGCATCATCATGACCGTTATCTCCGGCCGTTGGGCGCGAACGCGAGCAAAGACTTAAAAGTTGCCAATTTCTTCGCGAAAGTGGTTCGCGATTGGGATATGCTGGGCGGGTTGCTGAACAAAACCCACAAATGGCTGGGCAATCCCGAGAAAAAGCGCGCGGAAATGAGGCAGTACGGCATTGGCGAAGAGCAAGGCCGAATATTTCCGCAGTCGGTGCTCAAAGATTTTGTCGCTTTTCGGCCAATCGGCACGAGCCAGATCGTAGGAAGAAAGGGTTTGCCAAGAGCGTCCTGGGAAGCCTATATGCTCTCCCATTTGGCGTGGATCTTCAACATAAGTTTCAGGGAGACATTGGAGATTCTTTTGGAGTCAAATGTGATTGAGGACTATTTGGAATACTTTAAAAAAAGGCTTCCAAAAGACCAATACGAACTAATCAGGGATGCAGTGAATCGCTTCCTGGAGCAAGAGGGCTTCAGTCATGCCTTCTGAAGAGCTGATGTACGCAATCGCGGTTGGCGCCATGCTGGCATCATCAAGATTTTTGGGCGACAGACTTTCCCGGGAAGTGGCGGCTGGAGTTGTGCTCGAAGTAGTTGGGCTCGTATTGATCATTGCTTGATCGTATGGCCCGTTTTTTATATAACCCGGCTTTTCGAATCTGTACCGGGATGATGCTATAATCGAATCAAGAAACATATGTGGGTTAAAAGGGGAAAAACCAATTGGATATTCATCGCGATAGTTTTCCTGTCGGCGACCGTCACCGGCGTTTATCTGGTTTCATATATTAATGACGGCGGAGTGGTTCAGGGATCGAGTGACAGCGTCATTATCCGGATAAACAAGTAAGCGGCGCGTTTGCGGCCGGAAATTTTTGTGTTAATAAATATAGACAGTGATTATCCGAAAGGTCGATATCGTTCCACTAAATTAAATCATTAAAATATGGAAAAAATTTTGGAAAGTTCGGCTTTGGCGAGGATATTGACGGCGGCGTTGGCGCTGGTGTTGACGGTTTACGTGGCGGCGCTTGCCGTTAACGCCATCAAATCGAGCAAATTTGCCGGGCGGCCTGCCGGCGGAGCCAACACGATAACGGTTTCAGGTGACGGCAACGTTTCCGTTAAGCCCGACCTGGCGGTGATGGATTTCTCCGTAGTCAGCGAAGCAACGACCGTGGCGGCCGCATTGGACGATAACAATAAAAAGATGAAAGCGATCGTCGATGTGGTCAAGAGCTTGGGCGTGGAAGAAAAGGATCTGCAAACGAGCGGTTACAACATCAATCCCCGGTATGATTATCTTAAGGCGGCGGTGCCGCCGGTGGCGTCGAACTCGACGCCCGCGGTCGACGTGCCGGTTTACTATCCCGAGGGCAGACGGGCGCTTGCCGGTTATGACATCACCCAGACGCTTACCGTGAAGATGAGGGAGGAAGCGTTTGGCAAGATCGGCCAGATCATCCAGGAGGTGACGGCCGCCGGCGCCAACCAGGTTGGCGATCTGCAATTCACCTTGGACAATCCTGACGCGGCGCAGGCCGATGCGCGGGGAAAGGCGATCGACAATGCCAAAAACAAGGCGCAGACATTGGCCAAACAGCTTGGAGTCAAACTGGTGCGGCTGTCGAACTACAGCGACGGCGGTTATTCGCCGGTCTATAGATTGAATTACGCGGCCAAGGACGCGGCGGCCGGAGCGGCGGAAAGCGCGCCGGCGCCCAGCATCCAGACCGGGGAAAACAAGATCACGGTCAACGTGTCGCTGACGTACGAGATAGAATAGTTTTTGAGGAAAAACCGTTTCCGGCTAACGCTTGGGGCGGTTTTTTGTTATCATCAAATAATGAAAAATGGCGCCTTGGCCACTATCGCAAAAACGGTTTTTCTGATCGCGACGACGGCATACTTTTTTTCGGCCGTTGTCGACCGGCAGGGCTACGGATTCTTCGACAACGTTGACCTGGCGATCCACGAGGCCGGGCACGTGATTTTTTCGTTCGGCGGGGAATTTGTCACGGTTGCCGGCGGCACCATTCTGCAACTTTTGTTGCCGTTGGTTTTCGTGCTATATTTCTGGTTACGGCGCGAGATTTATTCGGCCGCGATCGTTTCCTTATGGCTGGGGCAAAGCTTTACCAATGTTGCCCGGTATGCCGGTGATGCGCAAAAGATGGAACTGCCGCTGCTTGGCGGCGGGAACCACGACTGGAACTATCTTTTGCTGAATACCGGACTTATCCTGAAAACGGAGGCCGTTTCCGAGTTTTTTTATCTGACCGGCGTTGCGATATTGGTTGCAGGGATGGCTGCCGGCGCGGTCGCGGTAATTAATGATTTCAATGAAACAAAAAAAGAAAATTTATGACGTGGCGGTGTTTGGGGCCGGACCCGCGGGCATAATGGCGGCGATCGCCGCCGCCGATAAAGGCGCGCGGGTAGTGCTGGTCGAAAAGAATCCTGATGCGGGGAAAAAAATGCTGTTGACCGGCGGCGGCCGCTGCAACCTGACGAACGACGAATCCGATCTGCGCAAGCTGGTCGAAAGTTACGGCAAAAACGGCCCGTTCCTGTTTCACGCGTTTTCCGAATTCGGG
>JALOQL010000115.1 GCA_025453415.1 Minisyncoccota bacterium | reverse complement strand
ACTCACAAAGAAAACCAGAAAGAAAATAGTGAAACGACTTAAAACGAGATATAATCCGATCTGCCGGTCTTGGATGATTTGAACGCCCGGCAGGAATTGTTGATCGCCGGCGGGTTTTATACCGGCGGCGACGTGGCCAAGGCATTGGCGCTGGGCGCCGATGCCGTGTTTATGGGATCGGCCATGCTGGGAGCGCTGGGTTGCGTGGGCTGCAATCTTTGTTATCTGGGTAAGTGCCCGAAGGGCGTGGCCACGCAGGATCCGGAGCTGGCAAAAAATATCGATGTTGACGCAGCCAGCCATAATGTGGCCAATTTTATCAAGAATTGCATCGAGGAAGTAAGGATGATGGCGGGCGCGACCGGGCATGACGATATTCATAAATTATGCAAAGATGATTTGCGCGCGCTGACCCGGGAAACGGCCGAAACGTTGTGCGTCCGGCATGCCGGGGAATGAAGTATTTGAACGAAAAAACTGCTTTCCGGCGGTTTTTTTGTTGACTGAAACTATTTTTGGTAAAATAAACCATTATGGTCGAGAGAGAGCTTGAATACGCGCGCAAGGCGATTATCGCAGGGAAATTACCGTTAAAGATCAAAAAATACCGCCGCAGCCGGCTGTTTTGGAGCATTTTGGCGTGGTTTGCCGCGATTTTATTTTGCCTGAATTTTTCGGGGATTTTGCCCTGGATTTTTTGGGTCGGCGCCATTCCTTTGTTGCCCGCGCTTTTGGCCCTTTGTTGGTTCCGTCGCGATGTTTCCCGGGCTCCCGAGCATGATCTCGGGATTATTGTGGCGGCGTTGGCAATAATGGTTTTAATGACGGCGCGCGGATTGGCGTATGCCGGTCTGCCGGCGGCGGATTATTTCCCGGCGTGCATGCGCGACTTGACCAGGGTTATTTTATGATTACCTCATTTGCCCATTGGTATATTCTTGAAGTGCCCGTAGCCATCAAAAAGGTATGGGCCAATTATCTTTGGTTTTTCCCGAGATATTTTTTCCTGGGCAGAATGGCGCGGGAATTATTCGCGCCCTGGAAGGGGCTTGTTTTTATGCGGGAAAAGCGTTCTTTTGAAATCGGCGACGCTTTTTCGGCCGCATTCGGAAACGTGTTCTCGAGTACGATCGGCGCGGTCATCCGCCTATTTTGCCTTGCCATCGGTTTGGCGGTGGAGGTGCTGGCGTTAGTGTGCGGGATAACCGTTTACGTCGCTTGGCTGTTGTTCATTCCCGCGATTTTTTATTGTTTTATAAACGGTATTTTGATGCTTGTTTAATTTCGCCATTATGGCAATCGACACCAATCGATCATCGATATTCCGCGCGGTCGCCCAGGTCCAGACGATTCCGACCAACCTGTTTTTTATCGTCAGACAGGTGAGCTTTTCGCTTCTGGCCGCCGCGGCGCTGCTTTGGGCGGCCAACGAATTGGCGCGGCTCCTGCCCGCATTTGTGACTTTGCCCTCATGGCTCGTGGCCGACCGGTATCTGCTGGCGGCGGCCATCGAGCTTTCTTTCGCATTCTGGGCGCCATCCTATTTGATGTTGGTATTCGTCGATCAGAAACTCAAACGCCAGGGAAAGGTCTTGGGCAAGAACTTCGATACCGATGAGAATCTCCTTGAGTACCTGAATTTCAAGGCGGCGCGCGTTTTCAGAAAGACATTTTCGATGGACCATCTGCCTTTCGAAAGACTTCTTTTCTACCTGATATTGTCGTCCAGCGAGATAGATTTTTCCTTAAAAAGGCTGAATATCGACCGCGCGGTATTGAAAAAGCAGCTGCTTGACTCGATGAAAGAACGTTCCAAGATGTTTTCGCGCGACAACTCGGCGTTGGTGAAGGAAATGAACCGGGCCGCGCGGCAGCGCGTGATGGAGGCGGCCTGCAAAACGGCCTCCGAGCGCGCCAGTTCCAAAGTAACGATTTTTGACCTTTTTTTGGTGCTGGTAGACAGCGACAAAGAATTCCAGCGGATGATGGATTCGCTCGAGCTGCTAAAAGAGGACGTGGTTTCTGTGTTTGCTTGGCAGGGCAATCTTGAGGCCTATCGGGAATTTCGCAAAAGATTCTGGGAACGCGATAATCTGCGTTTGCTTTTTCCGCTAAGCCCGGTGAAGGGAGCGGTGGGCGGATGGACGGTAACGCTGGACCGGTATTCGCACGATATGACGCTTTATAATCCGTTGCGGCAGGGTGGCGTCGTTTTACACCAAAGAGAGATAGAGCAGCTTGAAGAGACGCTGGTGAAAAGGAACGGGAATGGCGTGCTGCTGGTCGGTGCGCCGGGAAGCGGCCGGCGGAGCGTGGTTTTTAATCTTGCCAACCGTATCGCCAGTGAAAGCGGGCCGGCAGGACTGCAGGCGGCGCGGATCCTGGAATTGGACATGGTGGCGCTCATGGGCAACAATCCCGATAAGGCCACGATGGCCGAGATATTGGGGCAGGTATTTGCCGAAGCGGTACGGGCGAAGAACGTGGTTCTTGTCATAAGCCAGATAAATAATTTTTTGGGCGGCAATTCAGGTTCCGACCAGCTGGCGGCCGTCGATATCACCGGCGTCATCAGCCGGTATCTTAAGCTTCCCGGGTTCCGCCTGATAGGAATTTGTACTTACGAAGGATACCACCGTTCGATCGAGCAGGCCGGCGAAACGGCGCCGTTATTCCGCAAGATCGAAGTGACGCCGGTTTCGGCCGAGGAAACCCTGAAAGTATTGAAAGAAGAAGTTTTGCGGCGAGAAAAGAACGCGAATTTTTTCATTCCTTTGGCGACTTTGAAGGAGGTCGTTAAACTTTGCGATTTCTTTTTAGGCG
>JALOQL010000028.1 GCA_025453415.1 Minisyncoccota bacterium | reverse complement strand
ACCATGGACAGCGAAAATTGCATCCGGCCAAAAACACCGTGGCCGCCACATGCCCGGGATAATCGATCAGAGTCGTTTTTTGCAGATAACAAATTTTCATAATTCTAACCTCCCCCGGCGAAATTAATCGCTGAAAACGATTTGTGCTGCCGTTGCGGACGCGACCGGCGGCCGCACTGAGCAATCCCGCAGCAGCGGGATTGCGTGCGGCATAAATCGTTTCCAAGATTTAATATTGCCATTCCCTCACTTCAGCGAATAAAAGTCTTTGGGGTCGCATACCCCCTGCCACATCCGCAAAGTGCACGGCAACGGCTGCGCATTCTGGTTCTTGCCGCATTTTTGGCAGTAACGGATCTCGCACTTGTTTTGACCGCAAAGTTCGCAGGGAACCGCCTCGAACTCATGGGCGCAATTCGCCCTCGTCGCCTGCCGCTCCTTGGCGGCCGCCTCCCTCTTTGACCGGTTTTCGATATATTTGTCGACGATTTCTTCCATGGTAAACTCTTTGAGCGCGAATTCCTTGTGCGCGTCGGCAAAGATCGCCTCCTGCTGCCGCACGTATAACTCCGGATCAAGCATATCGGTAAGACCCAGGTCATATAAAACCACCATGGCCTTCTTTTGCGCTAGTTCGTCGTTGCCGAAATAATTTTTCATCAGCACCAGCGAATAGAACCCCAATGGGGCGTTTTGCGGCATCTGACCGGCTTTAACCTTCTTTTGGTAATTATCGAAAAGCAGCCCCAAACGCCATTTGGGCAGGCAGATCTTTTGCACCTTGCACGACGCCAGGAACTTGATCAGCCGCACCACCCCTAGCGGCGAAAAATATATCCGGCCCGCGTCGTAATGAATGTTGGTGGTTTTTGGTTTGGCGATCATTCCGATACCGCGCACCGTGTGGTCCAGGGCCAGATCCGAATAGAACAACCGCCACTTCCCGGCCACGAATATCAGCGCCACTTCGTTGATCGTCAGATCGTCGGATCCCAGGATCCTTGCCAACGCCTTTTCCAAATTGACGTCTTCTATGATGTCGACATCCCTTGGATCGAGATAAATATTGCGCGACAACAGAATATTCTTGGTCCTTTCGAATTTTTCCAGGATCATTTCCTTCAAATCGTCCTGTCCGGACGGGAAGATGAAAACCAGATCGATGTCGTTGATCCTCTGTTCCAGACGCCAGCGTTTCATGTCTTTCAGATTTTCGTGCTCGATCATGGCGGCCATCAGACAAAGCTTGGCGATTCCACCTTTGAAAGCAATCCTTTCTTCCCCCTGGAGCAAACTCAAAACATCCGCGACTTGCGGCGACAAATGTTTGAAATATCTTTGCCCGAAATCCAGCGAACGGATGTTTTGCGCGTTATTGGCCATTACTTGCGTTTAGCAAATTCCCGGCGGTTGAGCCGGGAATTTTTTGATTCGAAAATCTTCCTAGGTCAAAGCTTCTTTTTTGACCTTGTATTCCTTACGATCCTTGTATTCTTGCTGCTTTCCCGTATTGAATTGCCCGACCGGCCGCAGATATCCCACCACGCGAGTATAAACTTCGCAAGGCTGTTCGATCGTACACTTGGGGCAATGGAAATGCTCCCCTTCCAGATAGCCATGCGTCGGACAGATCGAGAACGTGGGCGTCAAAGTGATGTAGGGCAAGCGAAATTTCTCGAAGATCTTTTTCACCAGAGCCTTAACGCTTTGCGTATCGCTCAACCTCTCGCCCAGGAACAGATGCTGAACCGTGCCGCCGTTATACCGGCATTGGATATCGTCCTGGAGCTTGAGCGCCTCGAACACATCGTCGGTGTAATTGACCGGCAACTGCGAAGAATTGGTGTAATAGGGGTTCTTCTTCGTCCCCGCGGTGGCAATGTCCGGATACTTGGCCTTGTCCTTCAAACAAAGGCGATAGGACGTTGATTCGGCCGGCGTCGCCTCAAGATTGTAGATGTTGCCGGTCTCGCGCTGGTACTCGACCATCCGGTCGCGCATGAAATTCATCACTTCCAGGGCAAACACTCTTCCCTTGTGCGAGGCAATGTTCTCGCCCAGGAAATTCGTCAGCATCTCGTTCATCCCGCTCAAGCCGATCGTGGAAAAATGGTTGCCATAGTAGGCCCCCCGGGCTTTCTTGACGTTGGAAAGATAATACCGCGAATAGGGATACAAGCCTTTTTCGATGTAATTTTCGATTACTTTGCGCTTCAGCTCAAGGCTTTCCTTGGCCAAATCCATCAAATGGCCCAAACGTTCAAAGAATTCCTTTTTGGTTTTGGAAAGATAACCGATGCGGGGCATGTTCATCGTTACCACACCGATCGAACCGGTCAGGGCGCCCGCGCCGAACAAGCCGCCGCCACGGTTATGCAATTCGGCCAAGTCAAGGCGCAAGCGGCAGCACATCGAGCGCACGTCCTCGGGATTCATGTCCGAATTGATATAATTGGTAAAGTAGTTGATGCCGTACTTGGCGGTCGCCTCCCACATCGGCTCGAGGTTCGGGTTATCCCAGTCGAAATTTTTGGTAATGCTCACCGTCGGGATCGGGAAAGTAAAAACGCGCTGGTTCTTGTCGCCCTCTAGCATCACCTCGTAGAACGCTTTGTTGAACATGTTCATCTCCTCCTGGAAATCGCCATAGACTTCGTTTTGCGGCTCGCCGCCGATGATCACCGGCTGCTTGGCAAATGACGGCGACGGCGTCAGGTCCAGCGTCACGTTGGAAAACGGGCACTGGAAACCGACGCGCGTGGGCGTGGCCATATTGAACAAAAACTCCTGCATCGCCTGCTTCACCTGCGCGTAACTCAAACCATCGTAGCGAATGAACGGCGCCACCAAAGTATCGAAATTGGAAAAAGAAACCGCGCCCGCCACCTCGCCCGACAAAGTGTAAATGAAGTTCACCGCCTGTCCCAGCACGCTGCGGAAATGCTTGGGCGGCTTGGACTCAAGCTTGCCGATCACACCGCCAAACCCGCGCTTCAGAAAATCATACAGGTCCCAGCCGGAGCAATAAGGCGCCAGCGAGTCGAGATTATGCAAATGGAAATCACCCGATTCGTTGGCCTCACGAATCTCCTTGGGATAGATCTTGTTCAGCCAATACCTTTTGACGATATAGGACACGCCGTAATGATTGAGCCCTTGCAGCGAAAAAGCCATGTTGGCATTCTCCTGGACCTCCCAATCCAATTTTTCCAGATACTGGTCAACCTTCTCCACCGCTTCATCGGTGGCCACCGCCGCCTCGCGGATGCGCCGGCGCTGTTCGCGGTAAAGGATATAGGATTTGGCCGTATCCACCAGGCCGTCCATGATCAAAACCTCTTCGATGATATCCTGGATCTGTTCCACGCTGGGGATCCCGTCGTTCTTGAATCTCCGGTTGAAGATCTTTAGAACATCGTCGCCGATCTTTTTGGCCTTCGGCTCGTCGCCCTGCCCGGTCGCGGTCAGCGCCTTGAAAATCGCATTAATGACGCGCTCAAAATCGAAATCAACGATCCGGCCGTCCCTTTTTTGCACTTTTGTGATTCTGTTCTCCATAATTTTGCGGCTTTTTTGCACCTTTTATGATTTATGCGTTTTAAACTAAAAATGGCCCTTTGGTACCGCACTTGCCACCAAAGCGATTTCAAACCCGATCTATGTTGGCCATAAATCGGTTTTGGAGATATTGAAAACCGAACCGCTATAACCTTCGAAACCAACACTGCAATAATGTATTGTACCTCCTCAAAATTTCCCGTCAAATCCCGTTCCAAACTTCTAAAAAAGATTATTTACGGGATTCTTTTTTTGGATTTCGTAATTTTTTGACTTTTTCGGCCGGCATAAAAACCACAAACTGAAACCTCCGATTCAAGAATAACTCGCAACAAAAAAGTCAAAAAATTACGTGGCTTCGCCAAAAAAAGAATCCCGTAAATAATTAAAACCCCGTCGCCACCACCATTATCTTTATCTCGCCCTTGGGCAAATTGTTGTCATGCACCGCCCCGAAAATCACTTTTGCCCTTGAATTGATCTCGGAAGTCACTATTTTAGCCGCCTCTTCAATTTCGGAAAGGGAAATATCCGAACCTCCCGAAATATTGAACAAAACCCCCTTAGCTCCCCTGGCGTTGACGTCAAACAGCGGCGATTCGATAGCGGCCCGCGCCGCAACCTCGGCGCGCTTTTCCCCCTTGGCCCGGCCGATGCCGAAAATCGCCCGGCCCGAATCTTTCAGGATCGAACGCACGTCGGCAAAATCCACATTGATGATCCCGGGCGACAACACCAGGTCGGAAATGCTTTGCACCGCCTGGCGCAGTATCTCGTCGCAGATCCAGAAAGCATTGGCCAGCGTCGTGTTAGGATTCAAGGTCGAAAGCATCTTATCATTGGAAATCGAGATCAGCGAATCAACCTTCCCCTTGATCGAATCCATCGCTTCCTGCGCGATGCGCGCCCTCCACGCACCTTCGAATGAAAACGGCCGCGTCACCACCGCCACGGTCAATGCCCCGGAACTCTTGGCGATCTCGGCCACCACAGGCGCGGCGCCCGAACCGGTTCCGCCGCCCAAACCGCAAGCGACGAACACCATGCCGGCACCTTCGATGGCTTTCTTGATCTCGTCGCGCTGCTCCTCAGCCGCCTTGCGGCCGATCTCCGGGTTCATCCCGGTGCCCAAGCCCTGCGTCAACTTGCGGCCAATCTGGATCCTCACGTCGGCCTTGATCTTTTTCAAATCCTGGTAATCCGAATTGAGCGCGATCAGCTCCACTCCGCGAATGCGATCCTTTTCCATTCTCCCAATGGCATTACATCCCGATCCCCCCACCCCGACAACCTTGATATTGATTGGATTAAACATGATATTAATGTCAAAAGTCAAAGCCCAAATGTCAAATCTTTGCCTCCCCGCGGCTTTTGAAAATTATGGTTATATCGAAGATCATTTGAAAACATTTTTTCGTGGAGCATTGTTTTGCGCGACTGGCGCAAAACACTAGAAAATTTTTTACCAAAAAAATTTGCGTGCTCCGCGAAAAAATGTTTTCAAATGATCGCCCTAAGGAATGAATATTTTGAAAAACCGTTTCACTTTCTCCCATCCCCCCTGGCCAATGCCGCCAAAACGCGGACCGTCGCCACCATCCTCTTCCTGCTCCTTCCATCCGGCAGCCACCAAACCGCACGCGGTCGAATAGACCGGATCGGGCTCAAGATTGGCAAATCCCCGCGGCACGCCCACGCTTACCGTCAACTGAAATACCCGTTTCGCCAGCTCATCGGCCTGGGCCAGCTTAACCCCGCCGCCCGTCAAAACGATGCCCGCGGGCAATTTCTTTTCCTTGCCGATTTTCTTCAATTCTTTGTTGGCCAAATCATAGATCTCGGCCACCCGCTCCTGGATTATTTTGGAAATAAGCCGCTGCGAAAATATTTTGGCATTATTCTTCTCCGGTTCCGGATCGATCTTGATCTTTTTATCGGCGCCCTTGAACAGGCAATTACCTTTAGCCACTTTCAGAAGCTCGGCAGTTTCCACGTCGGTTTTCAAGCCGATCGCCAGGTCGTTGGTGATGTTGGCCGAACCGACCGGGAAAACCGCCATGTGTACCAAATCCCCTTCTTCGTAAACCGCCAGATTCGATATCCCGGCGCCGATCTCGAGGATCGCCACTCCCAGTTCTTTTTGCTGGTCGTTCAAAGTCGCGGCCGCGCTGGCAATGACCGCCGGCATACGGTTCAAAACTTCCATCCCGCCTTTGAGAACGGCGCTGTCCGAATTTTTCAGATAAGGCGAAAATCCGGCCACGATCAACACCTCGGCTTCAAGCCGCACTCCCTTCATTCCCAAGGCGTCTTTGACGCCGCTTTCACCGTCCACAACGAACTCGCGCGGATAGACATCGACGATCTCCTTGTTCGATGACAGAGATATCGTGCGCGCCGCCTGCAAAACACGGGTCACATCCTCCTCGGAAATATTGCCATCGGCGCGCGACACCGAAACCAAACCGTGGGAAGGCGTACAGAAAATATGGCTGCCACCCACGCTGATATAGGCGCCCTGCAGTCTCCGTCCGACCGCCAATTCGGCATTCTTAACCGCTTCCTGGATACACCTGGCGGCCGCCTCCGCATCAACCACGATTCCCTTCCTCACTCCCCGAGAAAAAACCTGTCCCGCATGGAGCGTTTCCAGGCCGTCCTCGGAAGCTTTCTTCTGGGCAACAACTATTTTCACCGAACTTGTGCCGATATCCAAACCGGTTATTATTGTTGGGGATTTTGCCATGAAATAAGTTCAAAACTTAAAGCGAAAAGCGTAAAGCAAAAATTCAATTTTTATTCTTACTTTACACTTTTAGCTTTAAGCTTTACGCTCTTGTGTTTTATTTTTGAAAGATACGCTTCCTCCTTGGAACGCATTACTGCCGCGCCTTTTTCTCCTTTCTCGTGGTCATATCCCAGCAAATGCAGGATGCCATGGACAATCACCCAGGCAAACTCGTCTTTTTCGCTTACCTTAAGCTCTTTGGCGTCCTTTTTGACCCGGTCTGGACAAATAACCAGCTCCCCCAGACTTTGCGACTCTCCTTCGGGAACAAAATTACCCAAAGCTCCGGTTTCGCTCAAGACAGGCTCTTCGGTAAACGATAGGACATCGGTCACGCAATCGTGCTTGCGATAGGCCGCGTTTATCCGGCGCATCCGGGCCGACCCGACAAACACAACCGAAACTCCGACATCACGGCCAGCTAAAAGCACCCTGGCTTCCTCATTTATCACGCACAGGGCAACCGCTTCGACAAACTTCGTGTCGATCCTCCCTTTCGTCAGGTTATTTACCGAAACTTCAACCATCGCCTCTCGATCTTTAATCTAATATTTTAACAAACTAAAAAGGCGAGCGCAATTGCTCCGCCTTGGGAAATCTAATTTGTGAATTTGAGCGTGGAAAGCACCGACTGATAAACCTGGTCCTCGTAATCGTCGGCACCGCCGCATTTATTACCCGTTTCGTTGGCCAGCAAGCCGAATTCGTAGAAACGGTTACCATTCTCGACGAAAGTGTCGCTGCCGTACCACCCCATTCCCGCGGTTTGGTATTCAACCCGCGTTGCCGGCTTCCCGGCAACGGTGATCGATTTCCTTTCGTCGACGTTCATCCCTTCGAGCTGGCCGGCGATGAAATCGTCGATGGTGCCGCTCTTGTCGCTGACCGCAAAAGAGAACATCCCCAACGTGAATCCGTCCTCGGTCTTTTCCGGTTTGGGACACTCGGCGGATTCCTTGGCCGCGACCGGATAAAGGAATTCTATACCGAAGCGTTCGTCGGCATATTTCTCCAACACGAAATTGCTACCGGCGACCGCTTCCGGTTCGGTTTTGACTTCGGTTTTATTTTCCGCGCGCGGCGCGGGCGTGATCGTCTCACGGGCCGGTTCCTCCCTTTGCGGCGACTGCCGCACGTTATAATACCAATCGGCGGCAATCCACGTGCCGGTAACCAACGCCAGCGCGATCAATATCGTGTTTAAATTTCCTTTTTTCCTCCTCGCCATATGTTTTGGTATTATTTTAACACATCGATCCGAAACAAAAACCGCCTCGCCGGCCATTTTTGCGGATCGACTTGTTTTTCACCACCATTATCCGCCGAATTAAATGTTTCACAATGTTTTTTCCGGAACTTCGTCGCTTATTTTTTTATAAACACCGATTGCACCGACTTCGGCGCCCCAATTGCCTTTTCCGCAATTCGGGGAATATGCAGTTCCGCCTTCAGCCGCGCTGATGGTCGCACCACCATCAGTAAACAGCAATTCGAATATGCAAGGTTTTCCATCAATGTCGGATTCGTCAATTTCTTCTTCGTAAACCGCCCTGTTACCGTAAAGCTTCGCTTTCGCTTCCAATAAAATGCCAAAATTACCCCGAGGAATAACAATTTCCAAAGAAAAAAATATTTCGTTTTGAGATGTTTGCTTCACGTACAAAATACCGGAAGCAACGCCGTTTTTATAAGAATTACCATATGAATACGTCCCGGAAATATTTTTTAGCGTTAATGCTTGCGGTTCGATGAGCTTGAAAGTGGAAAGGATTCTATTATAAACCGGATTTTCTTCGACACCCCAAACCGTTTCGATAAAATAAATTCTATTTTTTCCCGAAACGACGGTGCTCACTATTCCAAACCCGCAACAACACCCCACGTCGCCCAGCAAGGCGGATGCGCCGCCCACCAACACCGCTTTTGAGTCGCGCCAATCGCCAACGTTTTCCGTCGACACCAAACCGCACCCTTGATCTTTAAAATTATCTTTATTTACCGCGATCCATTCCTTTACGCCAAGACCGGCCGGATTGTCATAAATCGAAACGATTACCGCATCCTCATAAAGTTCGATTGCTTTCAATAAGAGCTTGTCTGTCCCCCTCCACCGGTTGCCGCGCGCCTTTTCAAGCTTTGATTCGTTCGGATAATTAAATTCAAAACCGTAAACATCGTCCCGATAGGTTTTTTCCATGGGGACTCTATTGGTCGTGCTTGCCGGAGCGATCTGCGCCGGCTCCGGTTCGTTAGCAAACATCGAGTCAATGATCTCTTTCGTGGTCGGTGCATTAAAGGCGGCGCTTTCGGTCGAACTGGCGCTATTTTGTAGGCTGGTATCCGTCGACACTAACTTCTGTTTCTCCATTTTGATGACAAAAACATAACTACCGGCACCAGCTAACGCCACAATAGTAACAGCCAAAACCGCCTTCAACACTGAAAATACTTTTCGAGAATTCCGCATTTTTTTTATTGAATTATTCAATTTTACCATACCGTTCCAAAAAACCAGCGTCGCAAAGGCTTATGCCCGCCCGACATCATCGATCCGACGATACTAATTTATTTCCCTCTACCTTGAATCGCCACGCCATTTTTTGGGTCGGACAACACATGCCGTCGTTTTTTCCATATCCGATGAAATCAAACACAATAACACCGTTTTCCGATTTTAGGGAATTAATCGCCGCGCGATCGTCTATCATTGCCTTATCGGCATATTCCATTTTACCGCCATTATTTAAAAATTGAGTTTTTTCTGGTCAATCGGCAATTCGTTGAACCGATTGTTTTCCCAAAGATAGAATTTCGTATCGGGACACAAAAGACCGTTTTCATCGGTGGTGCCGGCAATGCAACGGGTTGTCTCAATGGGATTCAAAATCAAAAGATTGCTATTTTCCTTGAAATAATACCCCCACTCCGGCCAGGCTTCGGTTTCGCCTCCCGGAATCGTATGGATTTTTCCGTCTTTCAAGTCGATGATCACCCCCGCCCGGCAGCTGGTCCCGCAACCCCAAAGAGTGAAAACGTAATGACCGCCAAAAATCATATCGTCATAATCACCGGACTTATAGGCATTGTAAGCATCCGTGATCCTGGCCTTGAACATCAAAAAACCCTTGTCGCCGCTAAAATCAAGCGCCGCGGGTGTGCCGCTGAATTTTTCCGCAACTTTATGCTTATCGAACAACGCATCATAGATTTCATTTCCAGGCAAATCGGCCGAAGGAATGGCGGTATCGTTCGCTTCATCCGCTTCCGGGGTGATAAATTTGAGAGTCAAAAGTATTTGCTCGAAAACATCCTTCGTGCCATGGCCGCCGGCGACAATATGGATTATCCTGTTCTTTCTGTCAGCCAGATAAACCTCAATCCCCTCAACCATTCTCGTGTTAATCGCATGATAAACGGTATTAAAAACCTCCATGTCAATTCCGTTAATAACCTTTTTCTCCGAACGATATTCTGTTTTATTCTTGTCCGCCACTTCAAGCTTATACCATTGGCTAAAATTAAGATTGCCTTTATTCGGTAATTCCTCGATATGGAATCCCGAATTGGAGGCACCGTCGCCGATACTGGCAATCCCGCCCTCACTTTGATTCTGACCCACCATCCAACCATTGGGATATTTGATCTCGAAACCGTAATCTTCATTAAAGTAAACCTGCCAGCCGGCAGTCGCATCCGCCTGGCCTTCCGGAGCCGCAACGACATCCGGCGCAGTTGTTGTCGCGGTTCGGTTATCATTTCGCG
>JALOQL010000027.1 GCA_025453415.1 Minisyncoccota bacterium | reverse complement strand
CCCTGAGAACCGCGGCGACCGCCCGGTGTCCCAGTTTCGCCGCCCATTTGGCCGGAACCCTGTTCACCTATGCCCGTACCCGGAGCGGCGGGTACCGCCGGTTGTTCTCCAGTCCCTGAATTCGGCTGTCTGTTCTCCGCCGCCGGGCTTGCGCCGTTGATCTTACGCCGTCCCTGCTCGGCCTCGGCCGCGGCCAGAGGCGGAGCCAGCAATACTTTCTCGCCCACCTCCAACCCGCTTTTGATATGGACCATGCGGTTATTATCCAATCCGATTTCGACCGGCCGGGGTTTGGATTCCCCCCCTTCCATCACATAGACTGTCGGCTGATTCCCGATCCGAACGACCGATTGTACCGGAACATACAGAACATTCTCATATTCTTCCAAAACGATGCTGTCCTTTTCCGAATCCACGGTCCAAAAAGACCGCTCGATCCTTCTTTCGCGCTCCATGTCGCCTACCTCCTTGTTTTTAAAGTTCCGTGCCAAACAAAAAACCCTTCCGGAAGGAAGGGCTTTTGTTTTTGGAATTATTGCTTATCAAACGCTAGCGCCAAAAACCCTTCCGTTCCGGAAAGGCCATAGCGGCCACAAGGCTCGATATTGAATTTATCCGTTCCAATTCGCGCATATATTACGTATACCAAATGATAGCCTGTTGCGTCAATAAAAAATACGGAGCGGCATCGGGTACACACCCAATCCGCTCCAAACACCGAACTTGTGGTATTCTTATTGCTCTTTACTACTCGGGTTCCTTTCTTACCATGGTCGCCAAGACGATAAACTTGGCGTTCTTCGGACATTTGCCGGCGGCCATATAGTGAAGAACGTCATACCCTTCCTCCTTCCAATGCTGAATCTGTTTTATTTGGCCTTCGTCTTCAATGGCCGCCTTGAAGAAGTTACCCACCGCCACGCCGATCGTGGTATTCTGGGAATCAAATCCGTTCACCAGATATACTTCGCACTTGAGGAAAAGTCCGCCACCGATGATCTTTGGATCCGCCAGTTCGAAAATCTTTTTATAGCCATATTGCCGAAGATAGACACCCGCCCTCTCAAGGATTCGATCAACTTCCGATAATGCGGGAAATCGATCACAGCCAAGTGAAAGCTTTTCAATGCTGACCGTGCCCAAATTACCCCCTAAAACCGGAAGCAACCGCTTAAGCTGTTCCGCGGGTCCCATTTCGGTCAATCCAATCAAAGCGCTTGGTAATATTTTCCCATCCGAACCGTTGCCGCTGGTATCCTGTTTAATAACTTCTGTCATGATCCATAACCTCCTTGTCTTTCCCTATTCTTTACTAAATGATCGATAGAGCGAGATACACCTTTCACGTTCATTATTGTGATTTCTCCCTCCCGCATCGAGCCTTAAGGCGCGATGCGGCAGAAAAAAATCTCCATTGCAAAACGAAAAACTCCCGGAAGTCCGGGAGTTTTTAATTGCAAAATGCTATTTAGCGAACAACGAAAATTCCCAGACTTTGAGGAGTTTGGCTATAAAAGTAAAACCAAAAATTGTTTCTGACGGTCTGGGTTTTCATATTCGTACAATAGTTGTTTATCAGTTATTCTTTTCCGCGTCAAGCCTGGGGAAAAGTATGCCCACGTTTTCGCCCACAAGCAGCCGCTTGATCTTTTCCGAGGTTTGCGGGATGAACGGCTCAACCAAGCCGGCGATTTCGGCCAGCGCGGCCAAAAGATTGGCCAGCGCCGCTTTATCCCCCGTTTTCCAGGGCTGCTTGACCTCGATGTAGCGGTCGCAAAAACCGATCAGGTCCCAGATACCGGCAAGCGCCTCATTGAAGCGGTAATTAGCCAGGGCGGCTTCCCGAATGCTACTCGCCTCGTCAATCTTGCTTTTCATATCCGGATCCAGCGATATCTCGCAGGCCGACACGCCCACCTTTTTCGCCACCGTGGTCACGCGCGCCGCCAGGTTGCCGATGCCCTTTGCCAGGTCGGCATTGTAACGTTCCTCGAATTTGGCGTAGGAAAAATCTCCATCCTCCGCGGACGGCAGTTCGCGCAACATGAAATACCTCACGGCGTCGACGCCGTACTTGTCCACCAGTTCGACCGGGTCAATCACGTTGCCCAGCGACTTGGACATCTTCTGGCCATTGGCCAGCACGAACCCGTGAATGAAAACCTGCTTCGAATTGGGAAGGCCGGCCGACAAAAGCATCGCCTGCCACATGGCGGACTGCTGGCGCAGGTTATCCTTGCCCGCCACCTGGACGGCGTTTCGGGTTTCGGGCGTGCCCCAGAATTCCGCGAATTGTTTTTCGTCTTCAGGCCAGCCAAGGCACGAAATATAGTTTACCAGCGCGTCAAACCAAACGTACATTACCTGCGATTCGTCGCCCGGCACCGGAATGCCCCAGGGCATCTTTTCTTTCACGCGCGAGATCGAAAAATCCTGCAATCCAGCTTTGACGAAATTGCGGATCTCGTTCAAACGGCCAACCGGTACCACGAATTCCGGCGCCGTACCATACAGGTCGAGCAGCGCCGCTTGGTAACGGGAAAACCGGAAAAAGTAGTTCTCCTCTTCGATAATTTCCACGTCTTTATTCGGGTGTATCGGGCATCTGCCATTTACCAGTTGCGAGTCGGTGACTTCCAGTTCGCACCCCACGCAATATTTCGCCTTGTAAACTTTTTTATAGATATCGCCGTGGGCATCGCAGCGCTTCCAGAATTCCTGGGCGGATTTTATATGGTGCTCGTCGGTAGTGCGGATAAAATTGTCAAAGGAAAGGCAAAGCTTGTCTTTTAGCGCCAGAAACGGCCGCGCCGAATCGTCACAATACTGCTGCGCCGTCACTCCCAGCTCCTGGGCCCTCTGGAAGATCTTGAGGCCATGCTCGTCGGTTCCGGTATTGAAAAACACCCCTTCCCCCAGCGAACGCCGCCAGCGCGCCAGAACATCCGCCTGGATGATCTCCAGCGCAAAACCGATGTGCGGCTTGGCGTTCACGTAAGGCAAGGTGGTGGTAATGTAGTAATTTTTGTTTTCCATATTCTTTCCTATTATCATAAACAACCGCTTTTTCAAATAGAAAAAAAATGCCGGCATATCAAAAAACCGGCTTGCCGGAATTTCCGGCATTAAAAATCACGAAGGACAATAGGCATCCCCTACCAGTTCGCCACCCTCATCGGCATTAGCTTCTTTTCTCTTTTTAACCGGTCCCTTTTCTTTCTTTCCTTCGTCTCCTTTCGCCATCGCCGCTCACCTCCATTGGCCATTTCAACGAACAAGCCTTCCGGTTCCGGAAGGCTTGTTGCTTGGTACAAATTGGGTTAATTTTTCAACTTATGCCAAATAAAAAACCTTCCGGTATTATCGGAGCGCGACAACCGCGAACTATTAAAATTTATCGTTATCGGAAGTAACATATTCCGTCAGGTATTGGCACAATAAGGATATTATAGCTTAACCGCGTTTTCCTTCAAACACCGCGACGAATTCGCCCTTGAGCGGGTCTTTTTTGATTTTTTCGGCAACTTCGGAAACCGTGCCGCGGTAAACGGTTTCGAACATCTTGGTCAGTTCGCGGCAAACCAACGCGCGGCGGCCCTTGTCGGGATTGAGCGCGTCGATCTCGGCCAGAGTTTTTAAAATCCGGAAGTTGGATTCGTAGAACACCGCCGCGTATTCGCACGCAAGCAGTTCCTCGAAATATTTCTGGCGTTTGTTTTTCACCGGCGGAAAACCCAGGAAAACAAACTTATCCGTCGGAAAACCGGACACGCTTAAGGCCGCGATCGCGGCATTCGCGCCCGGCAACGGCACAATCTTGATATCCTGCCCCAATACCGTCAACGCCGCGACCAGTTGGTTCCCCGGATCGCTTATTCCCGGCGTACCCGCGTCGGAAACCAGCGCAATATTTTTTCCTTCTTTGAGCGCCGCGATTATGCTCTCGGTCTTTTGCAGCGCCGAATGCTGGTGGTAGCTTTGCAAAGGTTTTTCAATGCCAAAATGCGCCAGAAGCTTTTGGCTCGTCCGCGTATCCTCGCATAAAATCAAATCAACCGCCCCCAGCGTTTCGATCGCGCGGCGGGTAATGTCGTTTAAATTACCGATCGGGGTGGCAACGATGTATAAAACTCCGGCCATGTTTTTAAACGCCTCAGTCCTTATTTTTTTCCAGGAAATCACGCGTAAAGTCGTAGACTATCCCGAACAACGGTATTGCCAGGACCGCGCCCATTATCCCCCACAACCGCTCGCCGACAAGCAGGGAAATCAAAACCAAGGTCGCCGGAAAATTCATGAACTTCTTGGTAAGAACCGGCGTTATAATATTGCCCTCGATCTGGTTGATGATAAAAATTCCGATCGCGATCGCGGCCGCTTTCTGCCACGCGTCCAAAAGGGCGAACAACGCGATCACCGCCCCGTAAAAAATCGGACCGATAAAGGGAATAATATCGACGATAAACGCGAATGTGCCGAAAAAAATCGGATAATCGACCCCGACCACGGCGCACAGCAAGGCCACCGTCACGCCGACAAAAAGCATGCTCAACAGCCGGGCCGCGAACCACCCGGATATCTTGGTTTGCGTTCGGTTCCAGGCATTTATGAAAAACACTTCGTGCTTTTTCGGCAATATCGTTTTTATGGCATTCTCGATCCCTTTTTCTTCCAAGGAAAAAAATACCGCCAAGCTCAAAACCGTGATCGCCAAAAACAAGCCGCCGAAAATCGCCGTAACCGAATCGAAGATGTTCGTGGTTGAAAGCTTCATCAGCCATCCGCGCAGCGCGCCGAAAAACGTGTCCGCGCTCTGAAACGCATCTATGCCCATGCCGGAAAATACCGGCGCCACCCGCTCGAAATAATGCGGGAAACCGATGGAAATTTGGGCAATTTCATGTTTGAACACCGGCGTTACCGCGTAAACCAGGAAAAATAAAGCTCCAAATACCATCGAATAGACAAATGCCGTGGCAAGGCCCCTCGAAATCCGCAGCTTCTGGAAAAAACCGATCGCCGGATTAAAAAGAACGGAAATGATTATCCCGGAAAGCACCCAAAAAAGTATGTCTTTTATAAGATATAAAAAATAAACCAAAAAGACCGCCACGACAACCTTAAAGATGGCACCCCAGGAAATATCCAGGCTAAACATTCCGTCCTTATCCTTAAAATTGAAGATATTCATTTTTTTGTTTTAATCCCTAGAGCGCACCGTCGAGCAGCTCGCGGAATTTGGCATCACTGTCGTAAGGTCCGATCACGGCAAGGTTGAGCCGTTCGGGCTTGAAAATTTCATTGGCCACGGCCTGGATGTCCCGGGCCGTCACTTTCTCGATCCGCTTGTAAATCTCCCCGGGCTCGAGGATCCGGCCTTCCAGCAGTTCCTGCTCGGCATACAGCATGCCTTTGGCGTGCGACGACTCGAGCACGATCGAGCTTTTGCCGATGTAGTTGTCTTTTGCTTTGCGCAGTTCGACCGCGCCGACTTTGGCTTCCCGGATTTTTTTGAATTCGCCCAGAATGACCTTGATCCCCTCTTCCAGCCGCGAACTGTCCAGGTTTGCCGTCGCCGCCAGCGAACCGCTGTCGGGATCCATGGCCAGCTCGGTGTGCACGTCATAGACCAAGCCGCGTTTTATCCGCACCTCTTCCATCAGGCGCGAGGACCACATTCCGCCCAGTATCAATTCAAGCAATTCCAGCGCGTAGCGCTTGGGATAGGTATAATCGAACGACCTTACCCCGACCGCAACCTGCGTTTGGTTGGTCTGTTTTTTATATACCAAAACCCCAGGCTGGTCCTGCTTTTCAACAACGGGTGCTTTGGCGCCGGGAGCCTTCTTTTCCAGCCCGCCGAAATACTTTGACGCTAGTTCTCTTGCCTTTGCCTGGTCGAAATTACCCGATACGCAAACAATCGTGTTTTGCGCAGTGTAATTCGAGGCCCGGTACGCAACCAGCTGGTCGCGGGTGATCTTTTTTACAGTCTCCTTGGTGCCGCCGATATCCCATCCGGCCGGCTGGTCGCCGTAAAGGACATTGTTCCAAACCGTCCAGATGTGGCGCATCGGATGGTCGTAAAACATGTTAAGTTCCTCGATAATCGTGCCCCTTTCCTTTTCGATCTCTTCGGCCGGCAAAGTGGCATTGAGGAATATGTCGGCGATCAGATCAAAAGCCTCTTTGATCTTTTTGCTCTGGACCTTAACGTAGTAGCCGGTCATTTCCTGCGACGTGAACGCGTTGGAAACTCCGCCTAAACCGTCGATGAACGTGAAAACATCCATTTCCGTCGGCCGCTTCCTGGTGCCCTTGAACTGCAAATGCTCCAAAAAATGCGAAATTCCGCTGACTTCCTTGGTCTCGTACTTTGATCCGGTGCCAACCAGCGCCATGACCGTAACCGAATTGGTATTACGGGACGGTATCGTCAGCACCCTCAATCCGTTAGGCAGTTTTGTTTTTTTGTACATGTTCTACAAATCCAAATTTAAAAATCCAAATGTCAAACAAATTCCAATACTTGAATTTATCGATAATCTAAAATTTGTCATTTGACATTTGGGCTTTGGTTTTTTGGACATATTTCTCCTGCGCCTCGATCGCAATATTAATGCATTCTTCCGGATCGTAACCCAGATCGTCGCACCACCTGATGGTCGAAAAGATCATGTTGCCCAGCTCCTTTTTCAGTTCGGCCTCATTAGGCCGGTCGGTCGCTTTTTCATCGCGCTCCCAGCGGCAGATATCGCCAAAAACCTTCCCCATCCTGACGATCACCTGGGCAAGGTTCAATTTTTCTTTCCCCCATAGCCGGCGGCCTTCGGCCAGCAGTCCGTTTGTCTCCATGGGGTTCATGATTAATAGGCGGCCTGGCTATCGATGAAATAATAGATCCACAGGACCGCCATCGTCGCTATGCAAACGACGATGATGATAAGATAGAACTTCTTCGTGCGTTTTTTTTGATCCTCCCGGGACAGCTTTCCCGCCACCGCCTTTTTCTTTGGGGTTGATTCCCAATAATTGCTCAGATCAACGCCGCTATTTTGGTTTTCTTCCATATTTTGACGGTTTATAGGCTAATATTATATTCTCACAAATTGAGACCAAAACAACAAGAGCTCGACAACCGCGCAGCCCCCTACCGCCGTAAAACCGGAATTGGAACCAATCTATTTCCTGTCGAACTGGTCCTTGAAATAGCTGCGCAGACCATCGATACCGATCCTTACCTGTTGCATCGTGTCGCGGTCGCGTACCGTCACGCCGCCCTTCTCCAGGCTGTCGAAATCGACTGTCACACAGTAAGGCGTGCCGATTTCGTCCTGACGGCGGTAACGCTTGCCGATATTGCCCGAATCATCGAACTCGCACATGAAATCCGGCCGCAGTGATTCGTAGATCGCGCGCGCCTTGGCAACCAGTTCGGGCTTGTTTTTCAGCAACGGAAATACCGCGACCTTGACCGGGCTCAAACGCTTATCGAACTTGAGCACCACCCGCGTCTCCCCCTTCACGTCCTCTTCGTTGTATGCCTTGTCGATGAACATGAATAGCAAGCGATTCAGCCCCACCGAAGTTTCCATGATGTGCGGGATGAATTTCTCGCCAGTCTTTTCGTCGGTATAGGTCAGTTCCTGGCCCGAGAACTTGCCGTGCTGGGAAAGGTCCCAATTGCCGCGCGCGTGAATGCCCTCAACTTCTTTGTAACCGTTCAAAGTTTTGAAATTATATTCGATGTCATAGGCATCGGAAGCGTAGTGGGCCAGCTTTTCGTGCTTGTACCAGCGGATGTCGGATTCGGTGATGCCGTATTCCAGATACCACTTCCAGCGCGCCTCTTTCCACTCGTCGTATTTTTCCTTCATTATCGACGGGTGCAGAAAGTACTGCATTTCCATCTGCTCGAACTCGCGTGTCCGGAAGATGAACTGCCGCGCCACAATCTCGTTGCGGAAAGCCTTGCCTACCTGCGCAATGCCGAACGGCAGCTTGACTCTTAATGTATCGATCGTGTTTTTGTATTCAAGATAAATACCCCCGCAGGTTTCCGGCCGCAAATAAACCACGTTGTCCTCGCTCAGCACGTCGGTCGGAGAACCGAGATTTGATTTGACCATGAGGGAAAACCTTTTGGCCTCGGTCAGGTCGGCCGAACCGCAGTTCGGGCATTTGAGCTTTTTTTCATGCCGGATCTTGTCCAGCTCGACATTGATAAACTCAAGCGGCTGCTTGTCGGCATTAATGCCGAACGCCTCAAGCAAATGGTCGGCGCGCCAACGCGATTTGCATTTCCGGCAATCGACCTGCGGATCGTCGAAACTGTCCACATGACCCGACGCCTTCCAAGTCGTCGGATGCATGAAAATCGCCGAATCAAGCCCCACCACGTCGTCGCGCAGCTGCACCATGTGCCGCCACCAGGCGTCGCGGATATTGTTCTTCAGGAGAGTACCGTAATGACCGTAATCGTAAACCGCGGCAAACCCCCCGTAGATCTCGGAAGACGGATAAATGAACCCCCTCCGTTTTGTCAGCGAAATGATGTTCTGGGAAAAATCCATATTCCAAAATCCAAATGTCAAAATCCAAATGTCAAAATTAAATCGATGCTGTATTTAGCTTAATTATATTTGACATTTGAAATTTGAGCTTTGAAATTATTCTTATCTGGGTTGCACAATCCCCTGCCCTCCGGAAGCGCTTCCGTCGGCCAGCGACGATGTTTCCACCGCGGCCGAATTCGAATTAAGTTCGGAGTCGGTCCAGCTGTCGCTTGCCTGCACCGAAACCGGCCCGACGATAGTCGCTTTGGCATTTGCCTGCGCCTCGCTGGGATTGAAAGCCACCTGGAAAGAAACATTGGGCGGGTTTGTAAGCGCTCCCTGGCCGGCCGCCATATCGCCGACGTTCCAGGTCAGCTCGCGCGTCGCGCTGTCATAGGTCAGCTTACTCATCTGGTCCTCCGGAAAGACCTTATCGCTCAGGAAATCGGTTTGGGCGCCAAGCACCACTTTAGCGATCACTCCCTTGACGTCGGAGTAATAGTTTTTGATCTGCCAGTTGATGGTATAGGTCGTGCGCGATCCGACACGCGGCGGGTTGGGCCCGGAATTCCCGAATATCTCGTCGTTGTAAAAGCCTTTTTGCACCAGGTCGAGCTTCGAGCTGACCTTGGTGGCAAAATCCTCGCGAGCCGGCCCGATGACCACTTTGTTGTTCAACCCCGGCTGGCCCATTTGACTCATGTCGTCGCGCAACTTCACCCAGAACTCCACCTTGCCTTCGTCCATTGTCCCCAGATATGCCAGTTTGTTGTTCTGTTTCCAGTCGAAAACTATCGAATTGTCTCCTCCCTGGAAACTTCCCGTATCCGCCCGGACGCTCGTCAGGTCGTACAAACTGCCTTCCAGCGAATCATTTGAAATAGATTTCGTAATGCAGCCAGTCGCCCGGCTTGGCCACGTAATTCGCCTCACCGTTGATGGTCTGGCGAATCGACACAGTCGGCTTGACGATCTTGGTGCCCTTGGCGATCTCTTTTAACTGCATGTACTGGCCGTCCTTCCACATACCGATGCGGGCGCGAAAAACCTTGCCTTCGTCGATGCTGCCCGAAAGCTGGCCCGTCACATCGATAATTCCGGACTGGTTCCGATTAAGGATCGGAATCACCCACTCGTTCTTGTCCAAAGATTTGGGCGTTGCCTGGCCGAAAGTGTACCCGGACGGATAATCGATGTTGACGCGCAGATCCGTCAACAGCCAGTCGACGTTGGAAAGATAATTGACGCGGAAATGGAAATTCTTGCTGGCTTCGACCGTGGAAGAAAGGTCCATGTCCATGTCTATCGGCACTTCGCCCATCACGGTTGTATTGGTGGTATTCGATTCGTAGCGCGCCGACAGGTTCTTGGGCTGATAAGTCAAAGTGGCCTTGGCGACTTTGGTATCGCCCGCCTTGCCAATGAGCCTGATCTTGAAGGACACGCTCCTCTCTTCCCCGGGATAGATCGCGCCGCCCAGCTTATCGGTATCGATCACTTCCTGGGTATATATCTTATCGTCCTTTATCGAAAAATCCGGCGCCTGGAACACCAGTGTCGGGTTTTCCAATCTGAACTCGCCGTTGTTGCGGAATTTGACCACGTATTCCACTTCCTGGCCAAGCTTCGCCTCCTTGGGGCCGAGCATTTCCAATTTCATCTCTTCCTTGGAATAGATGTTCTTGCGCCAAAATCCGTAACCGATGGCGGCCAGCGCCAAAGTGAAGATCAACAGTATTTTTATGAATTTGCTCATCTGCGACTTAAATTTTCAATTTTCAATTTCTAATTTTCATTTAATTTTCAATGAAACAATTTTCAATGAAGATTCAGAAATTAGAAATTTAATAGAAATTAAAAATTAGAGATTTTAAATTATTTTGTCACCATCGAAAGATAATTTTCGGCCAGATCGCTTAACAGGCGATTCTGGCGAACCGCCAGTTAAAAAAGTTGACCAGCGTAAAGATTTCGGCGTCGATCTTGTCCTTATCGAATGACGGGCGCCAGCCGCAGTCCCGGAATAAATGCCACACAAAATAATGATATACCGCCGCCGCCTGGTGCCCGGCGGATGCATCCAGAAATTTAACCGCCGAAACGAGCAAATCCCATATTCGGCGGTCATCCTGCTGGTCGCGCACCGCCCGTTCCATGAAATCGCAAATTTGACGCAAAACGCTTGATTTTTGCAAATCCTTCCTGGTCCCTCCCAACGAATTTATACTTACCGCATCGGTCAGTGTTTTGCAAGCCTTCCCCTGGATGAATTCAATCTCCACAATTCCCGGAAATTCCACTGCCGGACGCAACTTGGAAACGCCCCTCCTTATCCCCCGCGCCACAATCTCGACGCGGCCGAAATTTTCAGTATAGACAACCAGCAATTGATCAGCCTCACCCCGGTCGATCCTCTTCAAAACGATCCCTGCGGTGCGGTAGTGGGTAAACATCTTGCCTTCTACTTTTTAACCATGCCTCCCAAAATATCCCCCAAACCCTTGGCGGCCGCACGATCGTTTCTCAAAGTTTTTTTCTGTTGCTCGCTCAAGTGACTATAAAAACTCAATTTGGTCACATCGCCCCCTTCTTTGATCAAATTGTAATCCTTCCTTGCCTGCCCCGCCTGATAATATTCTTTGTGCCCAGTAATACCAATTCCAAATTTTTTAATATGCTCTTTACTTTGCAACCCAAATTTAGCCATCAATGAAGAGTTTTCGCGAATTTTACCACCCATATCTTTTATCGCCTCTTTGCTCGGGCCCGAAGTGCTGCGGGAATACGAGAAAAACGGATCCGACGGTTTAGTCGAATTTTCTTTCGCATTCGGAACCTTTGAATTATTCGACTGTGTGCGACGCATATCGCCCATCTTCCTTCCTTGGGCAATGACCGCATCGATGCCCAATCCCCTGCCCGTCCTATTCGGATTAAAACCCGAATCTTTGCCGGTTTGCGTCAAGTCCCGCGTCAGATTTTTTGACGGCGCTTGACCAAAATTATCAGAAGAAGCGCCACCCCCCGAAGATCCACCAAATAAACCCATAGTTTTTTATTATTATTTAGATTAGAAAAGCTCCAGCAATTTAACGAAAAACAGGAAATACAGGAACAGGTACATCACGCCTTCGCTGAAATTGATACGGCGCGACCGCGTCGATATGGTTAGCAATACCGCGCATACCGCCAGGAACGGCAGACCGAAATTCAGTATCGTGCCTCCCAGCTCAAGCGGCTTTAACAGCGACGCGATACCCACGGTCAACAACAGATTGATGGTCACGACCGAGAAAACATTCCCCATCATGATGTCATACTGTTTTTTGCGGCTCACCGCCAGGCCCGCGAAGATCTCGGGCAAGGCCACGCCGGCGGCCAGCAAGGTCGCGGCGCTGATCGTTGCCAGGAATTCAATGCTCTTGGTATTCTCGGAGATTTTGACCAGCGCGTCAATCGTGAAATTGGCGGCGATCGCCAACAACAATCCCCCGCCCAGCATCAGGAACGCCGTTTTCCAAAGCGGCGGCCGCTTGCTCTTCTGGATGATCCCCAGATTCCTTTCCAGACGCGTCGGAATAACTTGGGCAAGACGCGCCAGTTTGCCAGCAATGGTCTCCGGAGTAATGACATCCTGGGGCGTCAGCGTCCGGTGGCGATTACCCACGAACACGTACATCGCGTAAACGAAGAATACCACAAGACACAGGATGCCTTCAAGCCGGTTTATCAAGCCGTCCATGGCGATAAGGCAGAAGAACGCCACACTAACGGCAAAAAGCGGCAAGTCCCGGTCGATGTATTCATTGTTCACCTGCATCGATTTGACCGCGACCGCGCCAATGCCGATCACCAGCAGGATATTGGCCACCGCGGAACCGATCGCCAAAGCCGCGACCAGTTCGGACCGGCCCTGGAGCGCCGCCGCCAAAGCCGCCGCCAGTTCGGGCAGAGCCACGCATACGGTCGCTACGGCCAAAGCCGCGTTCGCGTCCTTGCCCGCAACCGTCTGGGCGCCCAAAGAAAACCAATCCGCCGCCTTGATAAGGGCGCAAAGGGAAACAACGAAAACCACTGACCAGATAAAAAGTAGCACGGTGATGGGCGTAAAGTTTAAAGCGTAAAACTAAAAGCATTTCTGCATTTTTGCTTTACACTTTTCGCTTTACGTTTTACTCTTTCAGTTTAGCATTTTTTGATACCTATCCCCAGCGGCAGCTTATCAACAGTTGTCTGGACCTCGGCCGCCGCGCTTTCGGCCTTTCCAAATTCAAGTTTTACCGCCTTGGTTTCCCTGACCATCATCGCTTGGTTTTTGGCAATAATTCCTTTTAATTCACCATCTGCCTGGATGAAAATTACGATTTTATCCGCCGGCGTGAATTTTGCAGCCTTACGCAGTTCCTGGATCTGGCGCATGATCTCGCGCACCATTCCCTCTTCCTTCAGTTCGGGAGTGATCGTCCAATCGATATCGATAATTGATTTAAGTTCGGGATCGAAAACCACCTTTTTCACGTTGACCTCTTGGGCAAGCAAATCGACCAAAGCCTTATCCAATTTTATTTTGCCGCCAACGGTCATCCGGGCCAACGGCTGACGCACTTTTACCGCTTTCTTGGCGCGCTCGGCCAAAACCGCGGCAACCAGTTCACGCACTTTATCCATTTGCTCCAATAAATCTCCCTTGGCCGCAGAAGGTTTTCCCTTCTTTGCCGATACTACGAAAGGCCAGGATTCAAGATGCACCGATTTGGCTTTCGCGTAATTATTGCCCGATAATTCCTGCCAAATCTCCTCGCTCAAAAACGGGATGAACGGCGCCGCAAGTTTTGCCAGGTTTTCCAGAATATACGCAAACACGCTCGCTGCCTGCTTCAGCTCGACGGCATTTTTCGGTTGCTGCAACCGCCGGCGCGACCGCCGCACATACCATAGCGACAAGTCATTGATCGTAAACGATTCGATCGCGCGCGCCGCGGCGGCGATATCGTATTTGTCCAGCGAACCCGTCACCTGCGCCGCGGTCCGGTCGAAACGCTGCACGATCCACTTGTCCAAAATGTTTGCCGGCCGCACGGTCTTGGGCGCCCTGACCCCGGATGCGTATGTTTGCAAAAACACGTGGCAATTCCAGAATGTCAGCAAAAACTTTTTTAACGCCAGATCAAGATCCTTTTCCGCGTACAGTTTCGGATCGCCCGGGTCGTTGACGGTATAAAAATACCATCGCACCGCATCGGCGCCGTATTTATCCACCATCTCCCAGGGATTAACCACGTTGCCTTTGGATTTGGACATCTTGTCCCCCTTCTCGTCCAAAACATGCCCCAACGAAACCACGTTCCGGTACGGCGCGCCGAATTTCATCACGGTCGACACCGCCAGCAAGGTATAAAACCAACCGCGCGTCTGGTCGATCGCTTCGGAAATGAAATCCGCGGGAAAAAGTTTTGGCGTCTTGCCCTTGGCTTGCCCTTTTTCGAAAGGCCAATGATTTTGCGCCAGCGGCATCGAACCCGAATCCAGCCAGCAATCGCAGACTTCGGGAACGCGCCGCATCCGGTCGCTGCATTCCGGGCACACCGGCATAACCGCGTCGATATAAGGCCGGTGCAGGTCGATTTCCATTAAGTCGTTGAAGGGCAGCTCTTTAAAATCAACGGCGCGCCAGGCCCCGGTCTCGATCCGTTTTATCTTTTCGGAATACCGGTCTTCGATGATGGTCGCGAGATCCAAACCTTTAAGGGTAAACTCCAAAACGGTCAGCGGCAGTTCGTGCGCGACCAAGACAATGTTCTTGCCGACATATTTTCCGTTGATGCGCGCCAGGCTTTCATACGTCCGCTTGCGCACGCCAACGAGGCTCTCCCCTTTCTCGGGCTTGGCCGTAAACCGGTTCTTTTGCGTATCCAGATATTCCCAATATTTTTTAGGATCGCCGCCGTTGAAAATTCCCACATTAACTTCGCGCAGATCTTTATCGTAGATTATTTTCGCGCCGGTTGCCTGCGACAAAATTTCGGCGGTCTGCTTGGTGCGCAAAAGATCCGACGCGACGATCAGGTCGATCTTTTCCTTGGCCAGAATTTGGGCCGTCGCCTGGACCTGCTGTTTGCCGGCTTCGGTCAGCGGCTGCGGCTCGGGCTCGGGCCAGCAGCTGGCGATTTTTTTCAATTGGCGGCCGGACTCGCCGTGGCGTACCACGAAAAACCGGTTCTTGGAATATTTTTTTTCCAGCAGCTCCTTGACCGAGCCGATCACCTCGGTATGTCCGCAGGCACAGCGCCAAACCGGCAGAGGCGTACCCCAATACCGGTCGCGCGAAACCGCCCAGTCCTTCACCTCGCGCAGCCATTCGCCGAAGCGCCCTTCTTTCAAATATGCCGGCACCCAGTTTATCGCATCGTTGTTCTTTATCAGCTGGTCGCGCAGTTCCGTCATTTTGATAAACCAGCTCATCTTGGCGTAGTACAACAAGGGCGTCTTGCAGCGCCAGCAAAAAGGATAGTCGTGCTCGTGCGATTCCTGTTTGAAAAGCACGCCCCGCTCTTCCATATCCTTGATGATGAGCGGATCCGCATCCTTGACGAACATCCCCGCCCACTTGGCCACATCGAAGGTGAACGCGCCGTCCTCGCCCACGTTGAGAATGACCGGAAATTCCGGTAGGCCCTGTTTTCGCAATTCCTTGTTTTGCGCCTTGATCGCTTCCATGTCTTCGGCGCCGAATGCCGGCGCGATATGCACCAGGCCGCTGCCATCTTCCAGCGACACAAAATCCGCCGGGATCACTTTATACATCGTTGCCTGCGATTCATCGCTAACCGGAAAAACCGCGTGGTAGCGCAAACCGACCAGGTCCTTGCCTTTCACCTCTTCGACGATTTGGTAATCGAGTCCCAAAACCTCAACGCGGCTCTTCGCCAGGATCAGCTGTTCGCCCGAACCATCGTTGCGCTGCGCCTTCACGTAATCCATCGCGGGGTTGGCCGCCACCGCCACATTGGCCGGCAGCGTCCAGGGCGTGGTCGTCCACACCAGAAGCGACGCGTTCTTGAACGCGGAATTGAGGATCCGGAATTTTACGTAGACCGACGGGTCTTTTACTTTTTGGTATCCCTGGGCCACCTCGTGGCTCGACAGCGGCGTGCCGCAGCGCGAGCAATATGGCACCACTTTGTAATCCTGAAACAGCAGTTTCTTTTCCCAAGCGGTCTTCAAAATGAACCATACCGACTCCATGAATCGCGGATCATAGGTGATGTAAGGATGATCCAAATCCAGCCAGTAGCCGATGCGCTCGGTAAGATTGCGCCACTCCCCGATCTGTTCAAAAACCGAATCTTTGCACTGCTTATTGAATTCCTTGATGCCGTATTTTTCAATCTCCTTTTTATTGTGGAGGCCAAGCTTTTTTTCGATCTGCAATTCCACGGGCAGGCCATGAGTATCCCAGCCGGCGCGCCGCTGAACGCGAAAACCGCGCATGGTCTTGTAGCGGCAGACCATGTCCTTAAAAACGCGCGTTTCCGCGTGGTGGATGCCCGGCTTGGCATTGGCCGTGGGCGGCCCCTCGAAGAACACAAACTCGCCCTTGGGGGCGGATTTCTTGACCGATTTCTCGAAAACCGAGTGTTTCTTCCAGAATTCGACTGTCTTCTTCTCTTTTTCGCCAAAATTTAGTTCCATATATTGGTAGCGGTTATCAATCAAAATCTTAGCAGATTTTCCCGATATTAAAAGATTGCGCTAAAGCATCAAATCCAAATAATTTTCCGGAGTAATCACGCCAAACGAAGCTTGCGGATAGTTTTTTTTCCATAATGCCGGCACGGACTGACCGCGGTCCCGCCATTTGCATTCAAACGCAAGCAATTTTCCCGATGATTCTTTGATAATATCGATCTCCTGGCCGCTATGCGTGCGCCAAAAATAATAATTCTCCAGTTTGTTTTCAATCAGCGTCTTTTTTTGCATTTCCATAAAAATAAAATTCTCCCAGAGCTGGCCCACGTCATCGCGCGAAGATAAGCTGTTAAATTGCGAGATTACGGCATTGCGCACGCCATTATCCAGAAAATAATATTTCGCTTTCTGCGAAATTTCACTGCGCAAATTGCGCGAAAATCCGCGTACTTTTTTGATCACGAACATTTTTTCCAGCAAATCGAGATAGCGCGCCGCGGTTTTGGCGTCGGTTTTGGCGGTTTGCGCGACTTCATTTATGGAAACCTCGCCGCCAATTTGAAATGCCATGCACTTGGTAACATCCAGCAAAGTATCCGGCGAACGCACCGCTTCCAGCGCCAGCGCGTCCTTGAAGAGATAGGATGAAACCAGTTCGTTGAGAATCCTGGCTTTCTTTTCCAAATCCGGCTCGTTTAAAACCTCCGGATAGGAACCGTAGACTAAAAATTTCTCCAAACCGCTTTCCAGTTCAAAAGCGCTAGCCTCAATTTCTTTTTGCGCCAGAGGCAAAAGCAGCACGGAAAAATGCCGGCCGGTGAGCGGTTCGCCGATCTCGTTGGAAATCGAAAGCGACGACGATCCGGTGAGAATGATATTTTTTCCCGGGAAAGCATCAATCATCATTTTTGCACCGATTCCGATTGAAGGAATGAATTGTGCCTCGTCCAGCGCGATAACGTCATACGACCGGGCAAAATCCAAAATTTTTACCAGGCTTTGCGACTTAAAAATTTCCCGCAACCCAATATCGTCGCCGGTGGAATAATAAATTTTTTGACCCTTCTGAGCTTTCAAATAACGCTCGAGCATCGTGGTTTTCCCCACCCGCCGCGGGCCATAAATGACTAAAATCCGCTTGGGCGACAAATTGGCTTCAATTGTTTGCAGCCGCTTGAATTTCATAATTTTGCGGTTATATGATACCTCATTTTTATATGAATTTAATGTATCATAATACTTCATTTTTGTCAAACCCAAGTTTCCCCTTAAAATAATAAGTTGTTTGCGGGGGTCGTTGCGGGGGTCCGACCCCCGCAAGATTAAACTTCGGCACCGGGACACGCCATATCACAAATCTCGGACGCGCCCGTATCACGATTTTCGGATATTTCGGTGTTTTGTTGTGAATTCGTGATACGCCGACAGGTATTTTTTGTCATTGTTTTTGCCAAAAACGCGCTAAATTTAGCGCGCAATATCTTGCCGAAATTCTTTCCCTTTCCGCAATATTCATCAAACAGCCGCACTTGCCTCCCCGACAAGCATGGCAAATTCAATAAACTACTGCTCGATCTCTTCCGTACTGCTCGCCGTCCCGCTGCCGAGATTGTCCGATGTTACAGCAAGTCCCTCCGTTCCTGGACCCATACTCCCGTCCCCTCCTTCGGAAATAGTTGAATTGGCATCGGAAACGGTCATTGTCTCTGTTGTGGTCGCGGCAGCATTCCCGCCACTATCCGCGGACGGATACGTTATTGTTTGCGTCATTGACGCCCCGGACTTCTGGATCAAGTCCTTGAGCTGGTCGCCGGTCAAGCAAATATTATTGCCGCCGCTGTCCTTGACGCACATTTGTTCGGTGATGCTCCGCTTTGATGAAATGGTATCTGCCACAATTCCTCTTAAGCTCGCCACGCCGTCTTTTAAGGTCAGACCCAGTGAATTCAGCCCATTCACCAGCCAACCGGACAAACTGCCTTGCTGGCCAAATTCAAGGGTTGAGGACGCATCGCTGATGGTGCCCGTTGGACCTAAAACCAGTTTCAAAGCCTCAATCTCCTTTTGCTGGTCTTGGATCGCTTTTGCCAATACCGGCACCATGCCCACCAAACTTAGCGATTTGTAGCCATCCGGGTCAACGGTCACCAATCTCGGCAAAACCCCTTCCACCTCCTGGGCGACGAAACCCATATTTTTGTCCGCGCCATCGACCTGCGAATTCCAGTTGAACGCCACCGGCCGCAAAGCCATGACCTCATTCAAGCCGTAAGACAGGCTTTCGATATTCTTTTTGAGACGCGAATCAGAACTGCAAGTGATGGTGCCGCCGTTCGGATCGATGCCGCAACTGGTATTGTTGTCGCTCGTGAACCGGGCGATGACGCCCGTGCCCGCTCCCTTCACATCCAAGGCATAGGCCGGAGCCGTGGTGCCGATTCCCACATTGCCCGCGAAGGTAGAAGTGGCGGAAACACGCATCGTTCCAATAACATCCAATTTGAAAGAGGGTCCCGTCGTCCCGATGCCGACGTTGCCGCTATCTCCTTTTATCACCATATCTGTTCGAAAAGCGGAACCTGTCCAGTGAGTAAACCCCATGTCACTCGATGGAGTGTATAGTCCATTAAAACCGTTGTGGACACCAATATGAGTACCGTTAAAGAGACTATTAGCCGAAGATTTTATACTTCCAGCAACATCAAGCGCCATAGCTGGAGTCGTCGATCCAATACCCACATAACCATTATTCAAAACCACCAAACCCGTCCCGGACGAACCCCCGATCTGCGCGACGGTTGAAGTGGAAGTATCCGCCCCGACCACGTGCAATTTTGAAGAGGGACTCATCGTTCCGATACCCACGTTGCCGTTGTTGAAATAGCTGTTTCCATTAGTATTTAGCACTATATTCGACGCACCGCTTGAATTATACATATACAATTGTCCATCTCCTGTTGCATCGTCCCAAACACCAAAAATATCCTGGCCCGCAGTGTTCTCAATCGTTAAAGCTAATGACCCTGCCGACGTGCTCTTGATTTCGAGTTCATTATCTGGAGTTGTTTTATTAATCCCAATTTTTCCACCAAGATAGCTTTGTCCCGTCGTCCCTTCTAAAAATAATTGGTAATTATTCACTGTCCCTCCAGACATTACTGCCGAATAAAGACCATATTTATTTGTATATGTTCCTGAACCAACGGGATTACTAATCCTTGCTCCGTAATAATTACCAACATTCCCGCCATTATTCGTGAATGTGCTCGTGAAACCATAAATATTATCTATGTTCCCAGCGTCTTGATATATTGCGTTTGCTTGAAACATTGCCAAATGGCGAGTGGAGTAATCCAAAGAAGTATTATTAGCAATAATCGCTTCAGTACTAAATGAGGCATAACTTCTTCCGTTGTTAATGGTTGTGCTGTCCGTTATCCCGTGTGCAGACTTTCCAGTATTTAATGCCGTGCGAACTATTTCAATAGCAGGATTATCGTCGATAACTGAGCTACCTCCTATCAATAAAGTATTATCATCGGTTGAATCAGCGATAAATTCTCTTGTCCCGTCGCCGTCCACATCAACACCAAGACTACCAATAACATCCAATTTGTAGGAGGGGCTCGTCGTCCCGATGCCGACGTTGCCGTCGTTACGGACGTACAGGGCGGAGGTAGAGCTGGCGTTCATTATATTCAACGCGCCAGTCGCGGAAGTAACGCCTGCCCCGACCACATCGAACCGCGTACCGGGCGCCGTGGTCCCCACCCCCACGTCGCCGCCAGTTTCGTAAATGATCGAATTGCCCAGGGACGTGCCGCTGGTGAATTTGGGCACGTAACCGGTCGCGCCCGAAACGCTCGAACCCAAAGCCAGCGTCGCGCCGTTCCACTTGAGCGAGCCGCTGTCGTTGTAAAGCACCATCGAGGTATCGGCGGGCGCGTGGTCGGAAAACCGGATCCCCGAACCGGCGCTCTCGATCAAACCGGTATGGGAATTCAGGATAAGGTTGCCGGCGGTTGTCGAGATCGTCCCGGTCTTGAAATTCAAATTGTCGGCGGTCAACGCATTGCCGCTGCCGGTTTGCGCGATCGTGGCGCTAACCGCGGTAATATTCTGAGCCTCCAGTCTGCCATCTTCGTCCACGGAAAAATCTCCCGAATCGATGCCAAGAGTTTTGCCGCTGATATCGTCGGGCAAGGTATAGGTCTGGCCCATGGAATAGTTGGGCCGGTCCGAATCCAGCTGGCGCGAGAGCAGCGCGACCGCTTTCTTGGTCTCCTCATCGATCCGCAGCACGGTGCTGGTCTGCCGGACTTCGGCAACCGGATTGTTGTAGGTGTTGTAGATGTTCTGGATGATCTGGTTGGGCGCGGTGATGATCTGGTGTTCGGATTCCGCTCCCCGAGGTCCATCCTCCGTTCCGCCAGCCGGCGGATTTACGGAGGTTAGGCCTCTGTCAGATGAATTTTGAGCGTCCCCGCCTCCGTTTTGTCGCGAGGGTCTAACCCCCGCATCTGCGGGGGATAGACCCTCGCGGGTTGTGTCCGGTTGTGTTGGTTTTTACAGTTGTAACGGGCAATTGACGCCAAAAAAGCAAGTCACTCCCTGCCACATGGCCGTCAGGCTCGCGGGAAAGAATAGCGCCGGAACGGCACCTCTAGTCGCCTTCTG
>JALOQL010000114.1 GCA_025453415.1 Minisyncoccota bacterium | reverse complement strand
TCATATAATCATTAGATCATACAATCATTAGATCATGAAAGACGTAATGATTTTATGTTTTTATGATTGAATATTTTAATGTTTTTATTATTGTTTTATCTTGGAAAGCACCGTGACCAGACCGCGGATGTTCCCCTGCAAGACGCCCACGAAATTGCGGCTGGGCGCCGAAATCGTGCCCACCAGCATGGCATGCAACTCCTTTTTGGAAGGCAGTTTGGCAAGGCTCAATACCTGTTCGGCCGCCAGAACGTTGTTTTCCAGCAATCCTCCCAAGATTTTGATCTTGTCGTTGGTCTTGGAAAATTCCCAGACCAGCTTGGCCGGAGCCACTTCATCGCCATAACCCATCACCAGCGCCACTTCGCCCGCCAAGGCCTTGGGATCGACATTGATACCCTTCTCCTTGAACGCGACCTTCATCAAGGTCTTTTTGGCAACCTTCATTTCGGCGTTGCCGGCGCGCAGCTTGGATTTGAGGTCGGCCATGTCTTTGACCCGCAAACCGGTGAAATCCGCGAACACGATGGACTTCTGCTTGGACAGCTTCACGCCAAGCTCTTTGACTATCTCTTCTTTTCTCTTCCTAGTAATAGCCATATATGCGCTTTGCGCAATTTTCAATTTTCAATTTTCAATTTTCAAAAGAATACTGAAAATCGTTGAATTGAAAATGCTTACGCTTCTCGACCTTTCCCAATAGTGAATTTTCCGCCGGGCGAAGCCCGATACCGCGTAGCGGGCGGAAAATCTACTACTGGATTTTACCTATTGAAAACGCCTGCGGAACCCGCAGGCGTGAGAATACAAGCCAAAATTGGTTGCATCCTCGGCAGGCATTATGATCAGCAAACTTAGGTTACCCTGAGCTTGCCGAAGGACCCGCTTTCTACGGATGTAATATTTATAGCAATATTTTATCCGATTGTCAATTATCGCTTATTCGTCCGGCCTTTATGCGTAAGCCGATCATTTCTTTTAGCCGCGGCTTCACTTTGCGACAGGATTTTTCCGTAATTAATCACTTCCAATGATTTAAATGGCGCAAACCTCCAGCCGCTCTCGCCGGTATCGCGATCAAAAACAATATATATTTCGCCTTCCTTGCGATTTTTCGAAAACGAATCTGCGGCCCATTGTTGGGCGACCACCTCGCCTTTTTCAGTTATTATCTCCGAGATAAGCACCGGGGCAACCCAGTTTTGGTTTTCATTGAGCTCATGCACAATTCTTTCGATATCATGGTCATTATCGCAAGCGCCCTCCACCAAATTTTTTCCGCACAGCGGACAAATACCAAAGTTTTCCTCAATTGCTTTATCCGCCGCTTCGATCGCAGCATCCCTTTTCCTGCGATAATCAACTGCATCCGCCAACTCTTGCCTTAATGACAATAAATCGGCGCGAACCTTTGGAGCAGAGTTGCCCAGCCCCTTCCTCACACCTTCAATTCGAGCTTTCATGCTTTCAAACTCGACCGATTCAAGACCATACTTCCAATATTTTTCGGGATCAATGGAGCCATAAAATTCCTCAATTTGCCGAAAAATTTCATGATCCGGCCTCGACTCACCGCTATTTTCATTCGTTTGCTCATTTTCGCCGGTCTCCGCACTGGCCTTTTTCGTAAAATCTTTGAATCTGGCAATTTGCGCTTCGGTTTTTTCATAATCTATCCTTTCTGATCCTTTATCAAATTTTAAGTCGCGCAAACGGTCTTCCTCGATGGCCTCCGCGAGCATCCGATATGCATTACCGGCAAGCTTGAAACCCCTGCTTCTAACCAAATCAACAATCGCCTGAGGATCGTCTGGGCGGCCTATGCCGCCGTTGATATTTAAGACACGCACATTCAACCCTTTGTAATCGCCCCTTAATTCAATGTCAAGGTTTAATTTGCATTTACCGGAATCAAATACCCATCCTTCATCATAGCCGGCCGTACTTTTCATCGCGAACCCCGCTTCGGCCGCCAGTTTTTTCGTATAATCCCTTACTGTCATATCCAGCTCCCGTATATCGATATTTTCCGGCAGACTCGCCCCCTGTTTCTGACCGATTATTTCTTTAAAAATTCCAGAGTATTGATCCAACCATGCCGAAAGATCGACTTTGGATAAGTAGCCGATCTTAAAAGTTGAAATACCGATTTTTTCTTCTTCCACGGCGCGGCCCAACCTCCCAACGGCCCGGACTTCGGTTGCCGGTTCACGCATCACCGGCAAACCAAACCATTCAACGCCGCCTCCTTCGCCAACATTGCCATAGTTGACAACCGGCAATCGCTCTACCAACGAATTAACCTCAAAATCGGCGTTTTCCACCCTTTCCATTAATAAATCCCGGGCAGGATTATTTTTATCGTTCAAAATAATATTTCGCTCCTCAACCGTTAATCTTTTAATGTCCTGCATTTTTTTCTCATAAATGCCTTCTTCCATCCAATCCGCGTGCGACTCAAACAAATCGGTCCGCCAGTCGGGTTTCTTCAACTCTTCCAGTGTGTCAAAAATTTTTTCCTCTAACTCTTCGGGGGTCTGTCCCAGATCGGCCTCGGATAAAACGTATTTGACGTAGTAATTGATAACTCCCGTCGAATCATCTCGATGCGCCCCGTAATCGTCATCTTGTATATCGCTGAACGAAACAAGCTTGGGGTCAAAAAATAGCTTGCCATCGCAATTTCCCGCAGAAATTACCACTTCCCTTCGACCGTAATTATCGCGGAACAATCTTATTGCTTCCCCCAATTTCTTATCAGAGTGATGTTTCGCGCCCTTAATCGGCAAAAAAACACTTTCCGGCCTTGATTGCTTCAGCTGCTCTAAAATCGAATCCGGCCTCTCAAAATCATTAAATTCGCATCCGTTCCTCCCTGGCTGTTCCGGCATAGAAGGTTTGATTAATTTTATATTCGCCTATTGTTCGATACAAAGCAGATGGTGGCTGTCGTCACAAGTGCTTCCGGCATAGATATAGGTCCCTTCGCTGTCCACCGCGCTCGAAACCGCCCCAAAATAGTTTGCGGGAATATTCGTCCCCTCCGAATTATAGCAATG
>JALOQL010000113.1 GCA_025453415.1 Minisyncoccota bacterium | reverse complement strand
AAACCAATAAATATCTTTTTATGTCTCCGGCAATCAGAATGTCGTTTTTTTACTTCACCGGGCAAGAAGGTACCTATTTAACCAGACAAGGGAAATTATTGGAAGATTCGGTAGGCTCCCATTTATACCGGGAATTTATTTTGCGGGGCGAAGGAGCAATGCGCTACGATAGCGCCCAGGGCGGCGCCGATTTTGTTCTGCAAATAATGAATCATAGACAGATTATTATTGAAGTGGGAATGGGCGATAAACAAAGAGGTCAAATCATCAGCAGTGCGAAGAAAATAAAATCTGATTATAATTTAATTTTTTCAAATTCCGAATTAAAAGTTGATCATGATTTTGGAATAGTATTTGTTCCATTGGATTATTATTTTTTAATGTAAGCCTATGAATAAAGCCGAGACACGGGCGGAATATGTTGATCCCAGGCTTAAGCTCAGCGGTTGAGGCGAAGATCATTATGCGGGGGTCCGACCCCCGCGAAATTATATGTTTTGATGTGAGTGGCGCGATCGCGAAAGCGAAGTCGCAATAGTCAGCGCCGATTTCTGCCAAATTAAAAAAAATGAAAAAACCAAAGCAAAACAAAAAAATTGAACAAAAAGGACCGATGAGAGCTAAAAAATTGCCAGACGGTTCGCTTTTGGTGGCGCGCGACGACGGCAAGGGTAATATCCAGCTCGATAAAATGAAAATTCCGCCCCTGCGCTTGCCGAAGGGCGAATTTTGCGATAATGACCACGCGGTATCGCATGATTATTATGATATTCTGGAACGCGGCTATTCTTACATACGGATAAAAAAAGAAATGCTGAAACTCATTGAACGCGATCCGGATTTTTACGATCCTTATATCGTGGTTGCCGACATTCTGGAAAGCGAACTAAAGAACAGGGAGGCACAAAAATATTACGAGGAAGGTTATCGGCGGGCAAAAAATTACCTGCAAAAACACGCCGGGGGAATGCCCGCCAAGATGGAATGGGGATTTTTGGAAAATCGCCACCTTATGCGGATATTCGCGCACTACGCTTATTCCAACTGGAAATACGGCGGCGGCAAAAACGAATCCCTGGAAATTTTCCGCTGGCTGTTAAAAGCCAATCCCAACGACAATCAAGGCGTGCGCTATGACATTCTTGCCCTGCGCGAGAGTCTGAAATGGAACTGGCGCGAGAAATACGAGGCTTGGGACGGCAATGTTTTGTTAGGGCTTGATCCGCGCCAAATGGACGCATGGTTTGACCGCGAATCAAAAAAATACCCCGACGAATTTAATGATTTTTGGAAATACGCCGATTCCCTCGAATAAATTTCCGCCGATGACGAGCGCGATTCGAGCGGCCGGCAAATCCGGAAGTAGTTTAGCCGATAGGCGCCGCGGAATTATGACGGCATAATAATTAAAAATATGAACAAATACATTATCTTGGGAACGGGAATGGCGGTTGTTCTGGGGGCGGCATACATGGTTTGGGTGAACAACCAAAAACCGGCGCTTCCCGGCGAGCCGCAACCGGCGGCGCAAACGCGGGAAAACAACGAATGCAACTCTCTTTGTGAGGCGGCGGCAAGCGCGTGCCCGTCAATGGTAAACAAGGAACTTTGCGCTTCGCGCTGCCCGGAATTTGACGATGCCAAAAAAGAGGCGCTGGCAGGAGCCGATTCTTGCGAACAGCTGTCGAAAAGCCCGGAACTGGTGGCGGAATTGACGATTCCCGACAAAGCGGCGAAACCTGAAGCCGAACCGGCGCAAAATGATTGCCAGGCTGCCTGCGCCAACTACGTAAATAAGTGCCTGACGCTGGTGCCGGGCGCAGCCCAGAGCCTGTATGACGAGGGCAAGGCTTCGTGCGAAACCGAGTGCGCCGGATGGAAAGAACAAAAAATCAGCTGTCTGAAAACGGCGGCCGATTGCCCGGCGATGACCGAGCAGTGCGGACTGTAATATATAACCATGGATAAAAAAATATATCTGGGCATCGGCGCGATCGCGACCGCCGGGGCGATCATGGGCGGGATAATGCTGGCGCAAAATAAAAATAATCCTTTGGGCATCGAGCCCGGAATTGATGAAAGCGCCCAAAACACGCAAAAAATCGAGGAATTGTGGCTTGAAGAACTGAAGAATACCGATAAGTATTCTTTTTGCCTGGGAGAAGCCACGATCCAAACGAGCTATAGCGACCAACTGCTCGACAGCAGCGGCACCCTGACGCATAAATCCCGCGAGATCTTGGTTTACAGCAAAGAAACACAGAGGTTTTCGATAATGTCGCGCGAACTTGAATTCGATTACCAAGGATACGCAAACACCAAAATGGGCGAAATGGCGGTGGATATACCGGTAAAGGAGCATGGATCGATCACGGAAACCTACGGTAAAAACGAAATGCCGATACGCGTCGATCTGTCGGCGAATTACATCGCCACCAATCCCGACACCAAGAAAAAAGACTGGGTTTATTCGGATATGGGCGGAGAATTCGAAATGACGGTGCCGCGCACCGGTTGCGCGGGGATTTACCAATTGAACAATTCTCCCGGCAAGGACCTTTTGGCCGGCGGGCAAACGATCATGGTTGACCGGGAATGCTCCCAAACCGATATTTCCGGAAAATATGATGGAGAGTTTTCCTTCAATTGCCAGGCGATCGATTACCGGCAGGCGCTGGGAATGCTCGACGCGGACCGCGCGAAAGAAGAACTGGAAAACACAAAAAATATGGAAGTATTTGAGCCGGCCGACGATGGCACCGGGTCCGATAGGGAAGATGGCGCGGCAACCGGCGGCAACCAAGGAGTCGAAACTTCGCAACCGTCCATTCCGGCAAACAACACCCCAGGCGCAGAAATTAATTCTCAACTAGAAGAGCTCAAGCGTGAAATGCAAAACGGGGCGGCGCAAACCGATCCCCGGTAGAGCAATCCAACCCTCTTTCGATAATTAAAAATACTTGCGTCCCCATTCCACCCTTGATCGAACAACGCCGAATCAAAGAAGAGGTCGAACGCCGGCTGTCAGTGGTGCAGGAGCTGGAACAAACCCTTGCTGCCAACCTGAAGCGTGCCGGCAGGCTGCGCCAGGCCATCTTGAAACGTGCGTTTGAGGGGAGGTTGTGATG
>JALOQL010000026.1 GCA_025453415.1 Minisyncoccota bacterium | reverse complement strand
GCCAAGTCCAACGGCCAGCGTGATCTTTTCGGCGGCCCGTCCAACGGCGCCCCCAAGCCCGTAACCTATTCTCTGGCGCCAGCCAAGGAAGCCACCAAATCGGAAAAGCTGATGTGGGAAAAAGAACTGCTGGGCCTGTTCGTCACCTCGCATCCCCTCGAGGAATTCCAGCAGTCGATGGAAAAAAAGTGCCTCAAGATCACCCGCGTCAAGGAAAACCCGGCGGCGCGTCTGGTCAAGATCGGTGGCATGATCTCCACCGTGAAAAAGATAATCACCAAAAGCGGCAAACCCATGCTGTTCATGGGTTTGGAAGACCTGACCGACCGCATCGAGGTCGTGGTTTTCGCCTCGGCAATGGAAAAAAATCCCACGGTGTTCGTGGAAAGCAAAATCGTCTACGTTTACGGACGCATCGACAACCGCGACGGCGAGACCAAGATCGTGGCCGACGCGGTAGAGGAAGTCATTTGCTGACCCGACCCACGGGAAAACAAACCCGCAAAACCCGCTTCGCGGGTTTTTGATATAAAATGCTGATAAATCCGCACCCGGGCTTTGATTATTGAATGGAATATATCGTATAATAAAATTGTATAGCGTGAGCAATGTCGATGAAGCGCGGTAAATTATCCAATTGCCCCATTATTTAAAATAATAAAACAAACCAATAACATGTGTTTTAAAAATAAGATGATCGCGGCGGCGCTTTGCGCGCTGGTCGCGAGTATCGGTATTTTTTGGATCGGCGGCAATAACGGCAATATAGCAAGCGCCAACCCGCCAGTTACTAACCTCCCGATAGATAATTCAAACATCGAACAACTGCAGAAGATTGTTGAAAGTTTGATACAGCAAATACAACAATTAAAACTGATGATCGCCGAATTAAAACCGCTGGAAACCTGCGGCAACGGCATTTGCCGTTTCGGCGAAACCGCAGCCAGCTGCGCGGCGGATTGCGATTCCTTAGGTTGTATTCAGAAAGGACGAATAATCGATTTATCGGGAACAGAAAAGTGTTGCGAAGGGTTAACTCCTTTAAACGGCTGTTCAGTTGACGCTAATGGTATCAGTGTCGACGGATATGCTGGCTGTTCACAAGGTCCAACAAGATGTTGGTCGCTTTGCGGGAATGGCAAATGTGAAACCGGCGTTGGTGAAACCGCAGCCAGCTGCGCCGCGGATTGCGGGGTTGCATGTGTCGAAGAAGGAGGAACGTTTTCCCGATCGCTCAATTCACCAAAATGTTGCGCCGGGTTATACCCTTATTCCGGAACGTCGCGACCAGTAAACGGAATCTGCACAACATTAACAGGCCTGACGAGCAGTGGCACATGCTTAAATTGCGGCGATGGCATATGTAAATCGTGGGAGAATGTTTGCAACTGCCCGGCAGATTGCAAAACAACAACATCATGCGCGACAGAAGGTGAAGATTTATCGGCCAATAAACCATGCTGCCCTGGTCTGGGCGCGCTGAATTCATGCGCCAAAGGAAGCTGCTCATATTATTTGCCCAAAAAATGCGCCGCTTGCGGCAACGGCATTTGCGGCAAAGGAGAAACAAACCAGAACTGCCCGCAGGATTGCAAATACGAGAAATTGACTTGCGCCCAAGCTTGCGCCCAGGAAGGTTATCTGGCATCAACCTCTTATTGCAACTCCTGGACGCTCCCGCCGGGTCAATCTTTGGCATCGACTTGCGCGGCCAATGAATTCGGGATCGGCACGACACAGGACTGCGACAAAAACAAACTTACGGCCCAATATTCGGACACAACTTGCTGCTGCAACAAACAAACGGCATTAATAACGGAAGTATCGGTCTGGCCGATTGCAAACAGTTTCGATTCGGTTAATAAAACTTTTGAAGGAAATATCGCGATCAATAATAACAAAATTAAAATAATAACCACGGATAATACAAAAATTTATCAACGGGCTGACGGCCTCCCCGACTGGAAATATGCCGAGCATTATAACTTTGCCGAATTTCAATCTGTAATAAAAAACTGGACTGGTCCAAAATATCCGTTCACAATGAGAGGCGCGATAGGAAAAGACGGGGCGATGATAGTTGACGAAATAATAATGAAAGTCCAATAAACTTTCCCGCCGCGGAAAAGCGTGTTGTTCTGCCAGATTAAATCGAAAATATATTCTATAAGTCTTTTGCCTGACGTTATATGAAACCGTACTTGGCAGCCAAAGGAAGCACCCCATTCCATAGGCTCCGCGGCAAGCCCGCAGTCTATCATGGAATAAATTATCTGATCTGAATGGTTAATTTCATCCAACTGCTTGAAAATGATGCCAAAAACCCGCCGTGATGCACCGAGTTTCAAATTTTGGTTGACATAACTATCGGCCATTTTTGCTCATCGGCTTATCAATGGAATATATTGCATAAAAAAATGCCTAAATAAAAAATTTTGTGCCAGGAAAAGCGGCTTGAGCGCAAATGAAATACTTTAAAAAATATAAAATTAACATACATATTTATGTGTTTTAAAAATAAAATGATCGCGGCGGCGCTGTGCGCGCTGGTCGCGGGAATCGGCATTTTTGGAATTGGCAACAATACGGCAGGCGCCACCGCGACAGGGGGGACTTCAGTAGGTTACACAGTGTTAAGCGTTGAACAACTGCAAAAGATCGTTGAGAGCTTGATACTGCAGATCCAGCAATTAAAGCAGATGATCGCCGAATTAAAACCCCTGGAAACCTGCGGCAACGGCATTTGTCGCTTCGGCGAAACCGCGGCCAGTTGCGCGGCCGATTGCGGCGCTTCGAATTGTATCAAAAGAGGGCAGATCATTAGCGAATCGGGAACGAACAAATGCTGCGAAGGACTGATCCCTCTGAATGGCTGCTACGTTGACGGCGTCGGTCCCGACGGATACGCCGGTTGCTCCCTGAAGCCAACAAGGTGCGGCACGCTTTGCGGGAATGGCAAATGTGAAACCGGCCTTGGCGAGACCGCGGCCACCTGCCCGGCGGATTGCGGCAGTAGCGCATGCGCCAATGAATGCGCGGCTTCAGGCGAAAGAAAATGCGAGGGAGCGGGATTTTTCCAGACCTGCGGTAATTATGATACCGATTCCTGCCTGGAGTGGTCGGCTTTAAACTCTTGCGCCTCAGGCCAAATTTGCTCCGGCGGCAAATGCGCCAGTAAGGTTGCCGTCTGCGGCAATTACTATTGCGAAACCGGCGAGACCGCGGCCACCTGCCCCCAGGACTGCGTCAGCACCTCCGCATGCGCGAAAGAAGGCGAAAGATTTGACGACTTATATCGCCAATGTTGCGCCGGATTGATAAAATCTGCCTACATTGGTCCCTGCCCGTCCGGCGGGGGATGCGCTGCGGTAGCCAGATGGACCTGCGATGCCACCAGTTGCGGCAACGGCAAGTGCGAGACCGGGGAATCTGCATCAACTTGTTCCGCGGATTGCCAAAACAACACGTGTAAAACTGTTTGGTGGAGCGACAATACCAGCAAGATCTGCCAGCAAAAACAATTCTGCGGCAGCTACATGTACTTGGGACTGAAAACCTATGATACGCAATCGGCCTGCCAAGCGGCGCTTGACGCAACTTGCAGCCAGGAATGCATGGCAAAAGGATACACGCTGGGCGGCAACTATTGCGTCGCCAACGAATATGGAATTCTAGATACATGTTGCTGCACCGGATCGCTGCGCACCTGCGGCAACGGCGTGTGCGACGCGAATGAAAACTCGGCAAATTGCTCTCGTGATTGCTATACCAGCGCCAGCGTTAATTTTGTTCCGGTCAGCATCGTAACGTCTTCAACTCAACCTACGAGCGTCGCGCCCGCGACCCTCAGCAACACATTTAATATCCAGGTAACCGCCAAAAATGGAGACGTATACCTGCCCCGCAACGGAGCGTTTACCGTGGCCGCGCTCAAGGATAGCGAAACCGACCTTTCGCAAAACCATATAGGCACCGTCTACACCCAGCCGACCGGTACGGTTGTGGTGGGCAATTCATATAAGATTGCCCGGGATACAACCGTAACGTTCTCCGCAAAAGCGACCTATTCGACTACCATCGCCGGTAATTACCGTCTGCAAATGGCGGTCATCAGCTGGTCAACCTTGGACGGTGGCGCCTATACCAACTGGATTCCCACCATTCCATCAACATGGGCCGGCCAAACGGTCTACCTTCAAGGCCTGAATAGTACCGTTTGCGGCAACGGGGTATGTGAAACGGGTGAAACTCAAGCAAGCTGCCCCAACGACTGCTACACCAGCGCCAGCGTGGAATTCCTGCCCGCGAGCATCACTACCTCGTCCACTGAGCCGTCAACCATATCCAAGGCTTCGATTACCGGCACTTTCAATATCCGGGTTACGGCAAAAAATGCCGACGCCTACATTCCTAAAAACGGCGCGTTCACCGTCGCGGTGCTGAAGGATAATGAGACTGATGCCACAAAATTCCATATCGGATCGATATATACCCAACCAACCGGTGCGGTGGCCATGACCAATTCATATAAAATACCGGCAAATACGACGGTCACATTCACGCCTACGGCGACGTATAGCGCGGACACCGCCGGTTCGTATCGCTTACAGATGTTTATTGCAAGCTGGGCGGCATCGGATGGCGGAATGATCGTCAACCAAATATTGACACCGGCATCAAATTGGACAACCCCAACGGTTTATCTGAAGGGAGCCACGGCGCTAACCTGCAACAATGGCTACTGCGACAATGGCGAAACTGCCAGCTCATGTCCCCGGGACTGCGCCTGCCGCATAATGGCATTCTACAAAGAACCCGTCGCCGGTTACGCCTACAATAATGTCTTTCTGGAAGTAAAGAACCTTCCGTCGATAACACCAAGTACGCCAATGACATTGGGAGGCGTTGATAATTGGAACGGATTAACCTTCGCGCTTAGCGGTGCCAACGGGCTGAATTCCGTGCTGAAAGCGACGCAAACAGTCAACAATGTCGGATTTGATTACATGAACGCGCGGACAAACAATATGACGATAACCGTGGGCAATACGGTCTGCTCGACCAGCGTACCTACCATCACCCAGGTTTCAGCTAAATCTTCGCCGGTTAATATCTCCACGCTAAGCGCCAGTTTGGCCAATATCATTGCCCAACTGAAACTTCTGATGGGAAAATAGCAGCAACGATCCAAAAACCCCGCTTCTGCGGGGTTTTTCTTTATGTGAAATATTTTATATAATTTAATTGTATGAGCGAAAACCTTACCCGTTCCAATAAAGGCCGATCGAGAACGGTGAATTTTTATATCAAAAATTAAATATCAAAATAATAAAACAAACCAATAACATGTGTTTTAAAAATAAGATGATCGCGGCGGCGCTTTGCGCGCTGGTCGCGGGTATCGGTATTTTTGGGATTGGCAACAACTTGGCAAGCGCCACCACGACAGGAGCGGCTTCGGCGGGTTACACGTTGTTAAGTGTTGAACAATTGCAGAAGATTGTTGAAAGTTTGATACAGCAAATACAACAATTAAAACTGATGATCGCCGAATTAAAACCCCTGGAAACCTGCGGCAATGGTATTTGCCGTTTCGGCGAAACCGCGGCCACCTGCGCGGCGGACTGCGGCAATATCGCTGCATGCGTCAAGGAAGGCGAAACCTTTATTGATGGTAGTAAAAAATGTTGTGAAGGCCTAACGAGAACAAGCGTTCCGGTAACATGCTTACCTTCAAATGGCAGTGGCGGTTGCGGCACGGTAACAACGTTCGCTTGCAAAAAATCAACTGTCGCCTGCGTCAAGGAAGGGGAAAAAACTGCCGCATATCCTAGCGCAACTGGTTGCTGTGTTGGTCTGGGGGCAATCAGCGTCCAGAACATCATGGACAATGGAGCTTGCGGCATGCCGGCCAGCGGCGGTATTTGCGCCGCGTGCGGTAACGGGGTTTGCGGCCTCGGAGAGAATAAGTGCAACTGCCCGGCGGACTGCAAATCGAATTCCGACGATGGTAAAAATCAATGCGCTGTCACCGGCGGCACCTGGAAATACCTTGAATGCATGAGCGGGTGCGGCACGCCGGCGACAAAAGCAGACCGGTTAAAGCTCGCAGGGATGGGTTGCGCCGCGGTTTGCGTTAAAGGCAACGGATGCGCGTGCCCAACCGGCAAAGCCTGGGCCTCGCGCGAAGAAGGTTGTATCACACACGTACCGGCCATAGGCTGTCTTTCCGAAGGCAACATCAAAGAAGGAAATGAAATCGGTTGCTGCACCGGACTCGCGGAAATTAATTATTGCAACGACTCGGGAGAATGCAAAAATGCGTCAATTTGTACCGCCAAATGCGGCAACGGCGCTTGCGATTACCGGGAGAACAAATACAACTGCCCCAAAGATTGCAGCGGCGCGGCTTGCGCCAAAGAAAGCGAAGTTATAAATATCGGCGACACAAAAAAATGCTGCGACGGATTGATCACCTACTCTCCTTGCACAAGCGAACAAGATTGCATCGCTGACTCTTGGACCTGTAAAAGGCCCGCCAATACCTGCGTCGCTGAAGGCAAAAATGTTGTTGCATATCCCGGCTCGCCGACTTGCTGCTCCGGATTGAGCGCTATCAGTATTCAAACCGTTTCAAGCGCCGGAACATGCAGCGCACCCGCCAGTGGCGCGGTATGCGCCAAATGCGGCAACGGCATCTGCGGTAACGGCGAAAATAAGTGCAACTGCCCCAAAGATTGTTCAACAACAATAACCTGCGGCGACGGTAAATGCGACAGCGGAGAGTCCGCTTCGTGTCCGCGGGATTGCGGCGCCGCGGTTAGCTGCGCGACGATTTGCAAAGAGAAGGGGTATGACGCCAACCGCTGCAGCGCGTGGTCAGTTAGCCAATATATTGATCCAAATATGGGCTGCAAATCAAATGAGCTTAATTTGGGCTGGACGTCAGACTGTACCGCACTTGGTATGGGTGGGGGCGGACGCGCCTGCTGCTGCAGCACCTCAAACATTTGCCCGAACTATTCAGTACCCAACTGTCCCAATGGCTCAATAATAACCAAAAATGATAGTAATGGCTGCGCTATGCCTTATTGCAGCGTTAACGCCTGTTCAAGCGCTTTGACCGGTGATGCCTGTAAATTGGCTGGAGGCCAGTACGTGTGCATCACAAACAACTGCGGCAGCACCACTAGCGGCGGCGGCTGGACCGGGAATACCGCGGGCGGCGGAACCGCTGTAAGTAATTGCGGCACTGGAGCAACATCGTGCTATTGCCAATGCAGCGCAACACCTCCGATCGTGGGCGGGGGTTGCGCATATAAGAATTTTGCCGGCAAATGCGCGATCAGGACCGTGGTTTCTAGTTCAGCACCCGGTTATACGATTACGTATCAGTTCACGCCTAGCGTCACGCCCGATATTTCCGGAACATTCCTGGAATCGACGGCCAAGATAAACCCTTATCAGGGATCAACAAACTCATCGACCAAGTTCACGGCCGGAAGCACAGTGGCATGCACACTGAATGTGATCAAGGCCGGCAGCTGCACCCCGATCACGATTACCCTGCCGGCATCCGCCGGCGGCAGTGGCGGCGGTGGCGTATCGGTTAGCAGTTTAACCTCAAGCCTGGCCCAGATCATCGAACAGCTGAAAACGCTTCTGGGAAAGTAGAAGAAAGGCATTATTAGACTTAAAACCTCGCGCCCGCGGGGTTTTAAGTTTGAGCAATTTCTGCTAAGGTAAATGAGTGCGAAAATGGCATGAATTACTTTATCCAAATATTCGGATGCCAGATGAATATTTCCGACGCGCAGCGCATCGCCGGCCTTTTTGATTCCCAGGGTATGTCGGCCGCGGCCAAGCCTGAAGAGGTCGATTTTTTTGTCGCAATCATGTGCTCGGTGCGCCAAATGGCCGCGGACCGCGTTTTCGGACTGGAGCAAAGGATAAAGCTGATCAAGAAAAATAACCCAAAAGCGGTTACCATCCTGACCGGCTGCGTGATCGAAAGCGATAAAAAACGGTTCGAAGGCATCTTTGACCGGATCCTGAACATCAAAACCCTGGGGAATTGGCCCATAATCCTGGATCTTGGCCCCAATCTTGCTGAGAACGATTATTTCCGCATCTTGCCCCGGCATGACCAAGATTTTAGCTCCCTGATTCCCATCTCCAAGGGTTGTGATAATTTTTGCTCTTATTGCGTCGTGCCCTATACCCGCGGGCCGCTGGTATCGCGGCCGGCCAATGACATCCTTGCGGAGGTGCAGCGCGCGGTTGCCGGCGGCGCCAAAGAGATTTGGCTTTTGGGACAAAACGTGAACAATTACCATTTCGGCAAAATTAATTTCGCCAAATTATTGCGCGCGGTTGATTCGATTCCCGGCGAATTTTGGATCCGCTTTACCTCCCCCCATCCCAAAGATTTCAACGAAGAAGCCGTACTGGCCTTTGCGCAATGCGAAAAAGCCACGCCTTATCTTAATTTACCCATTCAATCCGGCGACGACGCGATATTGAAAGCCATGAACCGGCCCTATGCTGTTAAAACGTATACCGATCTTATAAAAAAACTTCGCGCGGCATTTAAAAATTACCGCAAAGGCCTTGAGAGGGAAATCGCCATTTCCACCGATGTAATTGTCGGTTTTTGCGGCGAGACTAAATTACAATTCAACAATACCGCCAAAATATTTCGGGAGATCAGGTACGATATGGCCTATATCGCCGAATACTCCCAAAGGCCCGGCACGGCCGCGGCCAAACTTTTCGATAATGTCCCGATAAAGGAAAAACAGCGACGCAAAAAAGCTATCGACCGGATCGTTAAAACAACCGCTCTGGCGAATAACAAAAAATACACGCAAAAAACCGTCGAGATCCTGGTCGACTCCGTTAAAAATGGTTACGCTTTGGGCAAGACCCGGAGTTACAAAACCGTAAAATTCCCGGTTTCCGGATATCCGGCAAAGCCCGGCGATATAGTCAACGTGAAAATTACCAAGGTCATGGCCTTCGGTTTGCTTGGAAAAATTTGCGATGAAAAATAAACTTATCGTCATTGTCGGGCCGAATGCTTCGGGCAAATCTGAACTGGCCGTCAAGATCGCCAAAGACGTTAACGGCGAAGTGGTATCGGCCGATTCTCGCCAAGTTTACCGTGGCCTGGATATCGCCAGCGGCAAGATTACCAAAAAAGAGATGGCCGGGATTCGGCATCATCTGTTGGATGTCGCCAGCCCCCGCTCAATCTTCACCGTTACCCGCTACCGCAAACTTGCCCTGGCAACCATCAACGATATCCTCAAGCGCGGCAAAATGCCCATAATTTGCGGCGGTACTGGTTTTTACGTCCAAGCGGTCGTCGACGGTATTGTCATCCCTGAAGTGAAACCCGACTGGAAGCTGCGCCAAAAATTGGAAAAAATATCCGCGGACAAACTGTTTGAAATGTTAAAGAGGATCGATCCTGCCCGCGCGCAGACCATCGAAGCCAAAAATCCGCGCCGTCTCATTCGCGCAATCGAAATTGTCAAAACCACGAAAAAACCTGTTCCCGAAATCAGAAAAGAGCCGCTGCCCTATAAAATCATGATGCTTGGAGTCAAAAGATCCGACATCGAATTGCACAATCTGATCGCAAAACGCACGGCAAACCGCCTCAAGCTGGGTATGGTCGCCGAAACAAGCCGCCTCAGATCCTCTGGACTTTCCTGGAAAAAGATCGAATCTTTCGGATTGGAGTACCGGGCCGTGGCCAAGTTTCTGCAAAAAAAATTAACCCGCGCGGAAATGATCGCCGCGATCATCAAAGAAGACCGGCAATACGCCAAGCGCCAGATGGTCTGGTTCAAGCGCGACGGACGCATCCGCTGGATCTCGGATAGCCGGAAAGCCGTGGCTATGTCAAAAAAATTCACGACCAGGTAAGCACAAAGAAACAACCTCCCTCGAACCCGTAAAAACGTCAGGCAAGAGCAGGATCGCTCCCAAAAACCCCCGCACTTTGCGGGGGTTTTGTAATCGCTTTTTTTCACTTGCCAAGCTTGTCAGTAAGCAGGCTTTTGACGGTATCCGGATTGGCGCGGCCGCGGCTGGCAGCCAGGGTTTGGCCCACCAAAAATTGATAGGCGTTGGCTTTGCCTGCCCTGAAATCCGCGACGGCTTTGGGATTATTTTGCATCACCTCGTCGATGACCAGGCCAATCTGGCCCGCGTCATTGATCTGGCTCAACCCCATTTTTTCAATAATGTCGCCAGGATCGCCGCCATTGGCAAACATCTCCGCCAGAACCGTTTTGGCGATCTTGGAAGAAATTTCCTTTCGGTAAATAAGTTTGACGAATTCGGCGAAATTTTCCGGGGTTATTTTTACGTTTTCTCCGGAAAATTCGGCGCCCGCCAGCATTCCCTGCACGTCGCTAGTCAAGTAGTTGGCACAGATTCCGGCAATGACCGACCGCTGCGTTTGCGTATTGTCGCAATCCCTTTCCTCGACATTCACCCATTCCTCGGCCTCGGACATCGCCTTTTCAAAATAGGCCCCCATGGCGCGGTTGGCAACAAAAATCTCGGCCATTGCCGGCGTGATACCGTATTCTTCAGTCAGCCGGGATCGCTTACCCGCCGGCAGCTCGCAAACCGCCCCCTTGAGACGGGCGATTTCTTCACCTGAGATAACCATCGGTGGAATATCGGGCTCGGGA
>JALOQL010000025.1 GCA_025453415.1 Minisyncoccota bacterium | reverse complement strand
CATTATTCCTAAAATCCGGCCGGGAAAAATTTCTGTCGCCGTAATCTTTGCGCGGAAACCGGGCGCCGACCGTATTCTCCCCGGCCTCCTGTCTTTGGAAACAATCGCGGCAATATACCGGACGGCCCTCGACCGGACGGAAAGGCACCTCGCAGGATGCGCCGCATTTGGCGCAAGTCGCCCGATGCAACGCGAGCGGGCCGCGATCCCGGTCGCCGCCCCAGGGCTTGCCGGAAAACGGCGGCCGGCCGCCGTCCCGCCGCTCAAACCCGCCGCCCCGATCCTGGCCAAAACGCTTTCCCTTGTTTTGTTTGAAATCCCCCATATGTTTATTAATTATAGCCTTAGGGATAGACTATGCCCTATTTTCGCCAAAAAAGCAAAAACGGCCCTGCCAAAAACACTGCGCCAGCCGCCATTGGAAGGGGTAGCGCCCGCGCCCTGTTCCATTTTGCGCCTCCTTATGGTATATATTCATAAAGATAAAAGGTTTTAATAATAAACCGCCGCGCGCCCAAAGCGTCGCGGCATAGCTCCCGTAACGGTATTCCGACGGGTAAAAAAATATGGCAAAAAAAGCAAACTCGGCTTTCATGAAGCCGTTGAACGTCAGTGAAACTTTGGCCGCGGTCGTGGGCAAGGGGCCGATGCCCCGCTCCGAAGTCGTCAAGAAGCTTTGGGCCTACATCAAGAAGAATAACCTCCAGGACGCCAAGAACAAACGCAACATCAACGCCGACGCCGCCCTCCAGGCAGTGTTCGGAGGCAAGAAGGTGGTTAACATGTTCGAGATGACCAAGCTGGTCTCCGCCCACCTTTCGTAATCCAAAAACGAAAAAGCCGCCCTTCCGGGCGGTTTTTGTTTTGGCCGGTCAACGGAAACTCCGGGTCAGAAGCTCATCCAAAAAAACCACGCGCCAATGATAAAGATGACTAAACCCCAGAGGCCGGATAATCTTTTGAACATTTGCGCCTTTTTGTTGACGCGCTCGGGAAAGGCGATCTTTTCGATACCCTTGAACAGCGTTACCCATCCCAGGATGGTAACGGCAACCCGCCAGTCGGCAACCCAGACGTTATGCGCGACCACGGTCATCAGCCCGAGCAAAAATGTGATGTACCCGGTCGAAATCGTCACGGTCTTGTCTTCGGTATAATTTATGACCCGGCCCAAAAACTTGGCGCCGACCGAAAGACCGCCCAGGACCATGAACAAACTTCCCCAGAATCTTGCCAAAAAGATTACTTCTTCCATGTTTTTTGTTTTTAAAACTTATTAGTCCATTCTATCAAAAAATCAACCCGTTTTCATTCCATATTTAAATACCTAGGATTAAACTTAACCATCACCCGGCTTAACCCCCGCGCCCAAGTTCAATAAATAACCACAAAAAAATGGAAAACAACAATTGCCATCCCAAAAAAATGAAAGTCGCCTCTTTTGCCACCGGGTTTGCCGCCGGCATGATCGTCATGCTCCTGCTCTCGCCCAAAATGCGCGGCAAAGCCGGCCAATGGGCCAGTGATATGCGCGACGAGATAATGAAGCGCGCCAAAGAAACCAAGGATATCACCCAGGAAAAATACAACCAAATCGTCGACGAAGCCAGCTCGCGCTACGGGACAATGAAAGATGTCAGCCGCCGCGAACTGAGCCAGCTCATGTACGAATTAAAATCCCACTGGGACAGCATGGTAAAAGAAACAAAAAAACAGATACCCGGTCCAAGCGAAGAATTATCCCGCAAGGAATCCACCGACAAAAATTAAAGGTGTCGGAAATATCGTTTACGCGATGATAAGCTACGCCGGAGAAAGGTCATTTGCCGGCTTTTCTTTGGCGCCAGCCCCAAAGGAACAGGCCGCCGATTAGGAATGCCGGCCCGGCGATAGTCATGGGCCACGAAAGCATATACCACTCGAATCCTTCGCGCATTCCACTGTAAAAAATCATTGCCACATACAATAATCCGGCCAGAATAAACGCGATCCCGCCCACGATCTCCCGCTTCCAAGAAATCCATAAAACAACCGCCAAAACAAACACCGGGATATTATGCATGAACAGACCAATGGCCATCTGCTGCCAGGTTTGCCCCTCTTCAAAAACATCCAGCGAGAACATCGCCAAAAACAGGATGAACAATATCGAAAGTATTCGCGGCATCCAATAGATTATTTTGTTCATATTTTTAGGAGGCTGATTTTCGCAGATTTAATCGCACAGCACCAAATTAACATTCACTACTCCATTATTTAATTCCTGATAATGGTTGCACTCCCTCAAATTATATTTCGAGCAAGCCCCTTTCGCGTTTTCGCACTTATAGGTATTGCCGCCGTCCGCTTCGTCGCGGACGCAATTATTTTCCGCGTATCCAAGGTCAACAATGCATAACCCGTTGCATTCGTCCGAATTGGCGCATTCCTTGCCGCCGTCGCCCAACGGCAAATCGCAATAATGGTCGTAAGAATTAGAGCATAATCCGTAGCATTTCCACTCGCCCCCCTGCCTTTCGCACTCTTTTTTATAGATACCGACGGCCCCGCCCAATTTGAACCGGCAAGACCAGCCGCTTTCCGTCTTGCCGCATTCACCATAATTCAAATAAACCAAACCGGCGGCCAAAACCAATAAAATTCCGATGCATACGACACCAATAATATTTTTTATTTTCATATTTGATTTATTAAATCGATTAATTAATTGAATTTTACCAAAAAAATCGCGAACAAGCGATTTTTTTTCTGGCCCAAAACCAATTCTCATCAACCAGGTGTCAGCCCCGGAACAACGAGAATTTGCCAGTGATTTCCTTCAACTCCACTGTCGATCCGAATAGGCAGATGCCGTAATATTCCAGGTTGGACTCCGGGGTTTCCTTGGTCGCCCGCATTTGATCTTCGGATGCCCCAATGATCATCGTGGACGTGAAATCCGTAAAAGGAATTCCTCTCTTGATTGCTTCGTTTCTAACTGTGCGAATCTTGTTGGAATTGTCCGCCTGCAGGACAATAAACGGAAAATGCGAAATATTGGGATGCGCGCCGCCATCCTTGTCCTCGTATTGCAGAAAACACAACTCCTCGCGCGAACCGAAGCCGCCGGCCAAACCCGCGGTCATGTGGCCCAAGGTATTCATCAAGCGCCCGGCCTCGATCTTTTTGTTCAAGACCGCCACAAACCGCTTTGAATTTTCATCCGGGAAAATTTCCATAATATCGCCTATTAATTTTTTTGCTTATTCAGATTTCAAGTATATACATAAGTATATACACGTGTATATACTTAATTTTTTCTCGCGGATAGAGCCGCTTGTTATTTTATAATTTCGAGAATGAGCGGGAATTCTTTGTAAGGCTGGTTTTGCGTTTGCGAGCCCATGTGCCCGTCATGCATCACGATCAGTCGGCCGCCCGAATTGTCGGCCATGATCTTTCCCTGCGCGTCCGTGCATTCCCAAGGATCGTTGTCGGAGTTAATAAAGACAAACTCGCCGGCCTTGCCTTTGATTTTGCCCCAATCAAAGCAATCCTGGTTTTTGGGATCGTTGGCGGTTTTGGGCAAAGGCTTTGAATAACCCGAAACCATTATCGCCTGCTTAACTTTGATGTCGTTTTTCTCCAACAAGCTCAAAATGATTAAGCGCGACACTGGCTTATTTTTGTCGATTTAGCTGGATTTATTTGGCCAAGATTCTAGGCACGAGGAGCGTGGCGTAGTCTATGCACTACGCTAGCGACGAGTAACGACGAAAATTGATCAAATAAATCCTGCCCGAAGGGAACGTTGAAATTATACCATCTTCGCCCTTATTCCTCCTCAATGTATCACATGGAATACACTTTCGTCGTCATTCAGCCAAATCTGGCATAATTTGAACGTTCTAAATCGATAAAACTAAGCCAGTGTCGCGCTATGCTCCGGCCGAATGCCCGATCAAAACCGTCTCCTCGCCAAATTTCCCGTTTTCCAAAACAAATGGCAGCCAATCCGCCAGATTGGGCTTCTCCGCGTTGGGCAACTGCGGCAACCAAACCTCAAACCCCCGCTCCCTCAACCCCACCGCAGCATAAGGAAACCAGAACATCTCCGGCCCATCCCCCGTCCCATGCAATATAATCGCATTTTTTACGTTTCGCCTTCCCATTATAACGTAATTGCCGATATTGGACAGTCGCAAGCATCAATTCGTTCTTAGTAATAACCAATTATTCTTCTAATTAATTTATAAGCGTGATATAAAATGGCAACAAAAATCGAAACACATAATAAAATTAAAATAATCTCAAATATCGGCAATAAAGGTTTAAATAAAAGAAGGATTGCAAAACCAAAAACTAAAACTGCTAATCTCATCAACTTGTTTCTAATTTCCCAATCAAAATCATATTTTTCGCCAATTTTCGTAAAAGCTACTCTTATCATCTGAAATTTAGATTGAGATTCGTTTATGTTTAATTTGAGGAGCATTTCATTTGCAAATTTGTGTCATTTTCTGAACATAGTCAGCCGCTTTCTCAATTTCTTCTTTATTTGATTTTGCCTGGAATGTAACTGCTGCTACCAATAATCCAAGCAATGAAATGCTTGCAGCGACAGTGACCGGGATAATGTCTTCTATTTTAATTAAATACAAAACAAAACATTCCGAAAAAATGCCGCATAAATACAAAAACCATAATCCCACAGCCAAAAATAGAACTATGATGTTCTCTTTAATTGTTTCCCATACAATCTCTCGCAATCCTTTATATCCCGACATAGTGAATCAAAATTAATCTTAACTTTAGCGAAGCCTCTCTTCGAAAATCGCGGAATATACCTTTTTCAATTCTTTTTTTGACATCTCCCGCCGAGGCCAGACCTCGTCAATTCAATATGTTAATATACTTTTCAATATTTTCTATAAGCAGTAAAAAATAAATAAACCAAACACTCATCATCGTACAATAAATTAGCCGCGAGATAATAATGTGAAATAATAATTTTTGTATTGGGCCAAAGGTCGCGCCTTCGGAAAATTTACTGCTGGAAATTCTCTGGCTATCATTGAAGGCCTTATCTTCCAAATCGTTCATTCTTTTTCTAAATTCTTCAGGATTCATAGATGACAACGGAATCGTCTTTATGTCAATTTTGTTTTCTTCTTTTATGCTGTTATCAAGCTCATTAATTTTTTTCTGAATAGACAAATGAAAAAACTTCGCTTTATTAAAAAGCGGAATTAGCCATAATAGAAAAATGAGACTAAATAACAAGATAGCGACATTTTTGATAATATCTTCTCTATCGTACGAATGAAATTTAATCCCATTTAATGACAATGCTATTATGCCAAAGAAAAGTGTGGGAATCTTCCATAATTTATCGTCATAGTTTCTTAATGTTGCTTGCAACTCTTTGTAATACATTTCCACATAATCATCTTTGTTCATATTATTATAGTTTATCTATTTCAATAGCTAATATTTTTTTGACATTGGTTAGTTGGTAAGGCTTTTTGGCGTTTTTGCCAGATAGACGAAATTTAATCATGAATCCTCTTGGCTGTTAGGTTGCCGAGGTCAGGCCTCGGTAGAACCACTATTTATGTTTCGTCAATTTTAATACCTCCAATCCATTTGTCAACATTTTGCGGTATGAAATAATTCGGGTAAATAAGACCATTTTAAAAATAAAAACGAAGGGCTGCGATAGTACATTTGGGGGTAATGACTATGTAGCACCTTCATCGTTGGTCTCTCTTCTTTCCAGGAACGCCAGGTGTTTCCGGACTTCGGCGATTTTTGCCGCGATAGCGGCTTGCGGGAAGGTTTGCTGGGCCCATTCGGAGCCGAACACAAGGTGTTCGAGAAATGGAATCTGGTTCCGCATGACTTCGATCGGCGCCATTTTCCACTCCCTTGCCAAACCGAATACCACTTCTTGCACCCAGGACACATCAAGTGCCTGCGCCACGTCGGCATCCCGCAATATCCTCCCAAGGATCGGCAAAAGTTTCGTTTCAACTTTGTGCGGGAATTCCGTCATCCGGATAATATTGGCAATCTCGCCCAAATACGGCCTATCCGCCGGGAGAATCGCTATCTCCAGCGCCTCAATGGCCCGCCGGATATTCTCCCCATCATCCCCTTTCTTTCCGCAATGGTTTACATCGTGGAAGATCGCGGCGATGAGAAGGTTCCGTTTCTGCCGCTGGCTCAACCTGCCGCCGTAGTAGACGCAAGCGCGGTAACAGAGCCACGCTACGCGTAACAAATGGCCAAAGTTATGATAGCCATTGTTCAGGCTCGTGGCATTCCTGAAGATCCACTCGTAGTAATGGACCAAGTCTCCCTGGTATACCCCGTCCTTGTTTTCGACAAATTCCGGCACCCCGCCGACAACTGCAATTTCTTCCATTCCGCCTCCTTTTTAAGCTGCTCCTGCAAGTAATCTTGCCCATTTAATCTACACTATTTGGCCGGATTTTCAACCAAAAAAGCCCCGCGGGGCGGGGTTTCGGATTCACGATAGGCAAATTGATTAAGATGCTGGTTTCAGGGCCTTGCGTCGCACGAGGAGGAAGATGACCAACCCCCCGTTCACAAAAACGAGCATCGTCGGATAAACCAAGGTCGTTATTGAGTAATTCGATAAGGCAAGGATTGAAAACAGCCAGCTGGCAAGGGACAGAGAATACGTCAAAGGCGGTTCTTGGAACGGATGCGCGTATGATTTTCTGAATGTCGGGATGTAGCCCATGCTATCGATCAAGCCGGCAAAGACCGCGGACAGCAGCGCGTCTTTCGTGAAAACATAAAAAATCAGGACCAACACCACAAAGGCGAAGATGATCCAATCAATCCGCACGATGTTTCTTTCGCGCTTTATCAAAGCGTAGACCACAACCGCGAGACAAAGGATCGACTGAAGCGCGAAGGGCCAGGCACCCGCGCCGCCGCCGGAAGTAAATGAGAGGTAAAATCCGATGCCGGTAAGCACAAACCACGTTGTCCAAGTCAACAAGTGGGGCTTTGTTTCTTTTTTCCAAATGCCGACACAGTAAGGAATAAATAAGGCAAACCCCAAAACCAGGGAAATGGCCGCAAAAATAATTTTCAGCATATTAGGTAATTCTTCCTGCCATTAATCCGAGACTAAAGACCGAGCGCGGCTTTTTCTTTTTCCGTCATGACGGTAATGCCTTCAACTGCCGCGAACGCATTCAACTTGGGAATTTCCTCGCCCGCAGTCACAACCTTAATGATATTGGCGCAGCTATCCTTAAAAAGAAAGCGGCAATATGCTTTTCCGGTGCCCGCGCAGTCATCCACTTCTTTGTATCCGGCGTCAAAAAAATTTTTCGCCTGGCCGGATAATTCATTGTCATCAGAATTAGTTTGCAACGGTCGCCATCCCGATTTAATTATTTCAATCCGCGCTTTATGGTAAGTCAGTCCCTCAACCTTCGGGATGGGCAATCCTTCGCATGCCTGTTCCCTTAAAACCGCGGCACGGCAAGCTTCTTTTGATGTGTCTTCACTGCCCGAATAAGTTTGTATCATATCGGGAGTGATCTTGTCGCAAATCGAAACATCTTTCTTGGCCACGGCAACCTGGTAATAACATTTACTTCTATCCGAAGAGCTCAAATGATGCGCGCCGTTCAACGATGTATTTTCGCAAATCGAGGCATCTTTCAGCGCCACGGCAATGGTCAAATAACAATCATCCCTCGGCGACACTATCGAAGCGCCATAACCATCCGCTTTACGGCTGGCTTTCGCACAAGCCGAAACATCATTTGTGACGATCGCCGTCTCGTAATAGCAGAGAGCGGTCGTGACCGAATCGGGATCGGATGTTTTCCCGCAAATGGACGGGTCCGAAACCGCTTCGGCGACTTGGGCAATGCAGGAATCCCTCACTATCACATCAGGTTCGCTGCTCACTACGACGGTCAGCGGGATTTGGCCGCAAATGGAAGCATCTTTCTTGCCAATTGCCTCCTTGATAATTCCCCAAGAATCAAAAGTGCTACTTGCCGGCGCATCGTCCTGTTTTTCCATGCCGGAATTTTTATCCGGCAAATTTTCCAAATCATTTTTCGGGGTTATCGCAACACCGGTGATCAGATATTTGTCATCAAACTTGGTCACGGTAATTTTTACCGGCCGCGATCCGGAAACACCGGTACCGGACACATCGATAATATTCGCCTCCACATCCCAAACAACGGTGCTTAATTGGCGCGCGGTGGTGATTTCAATTCTTTCCGGCCAGGGACTCGAGGTCGTGCGGCCGACCGCCGTCAAAGGATCTTTTTTCCAAAGCGCCAGCAGGGCCGGATCCAACAAATCCCCATAATTTGCTTCAATATCCTGCGCCGCGGTCGGCGAAAGTAGGGAAACATTTTTCATCTTTTGTCCGAAAGTTTTGACCACATTGTCAACCGCGTTGACTTCGTCGATATTGGTGTCCTTACCGGCCCATGGCCGAAATAACAGCAACAACCCAGTAAACAGCGCGACCAAAGCGATCGCCATTAATACGCCTTTATTTTTCGAACCGTGTTCGAGCATCATGTTATTTATAATTATATTTTTAAAATTCGCGGAGGTAAAACCGCCGCGAATTTTAATTATCGATGCCTAAATAATCCATCGCGAATCGGTGCATTTTTATGATCGATTTTTTCATGTATTCGAGCTTTGCTTGCGCCCTTTCCATCGACGGCTTGCCGTCAAATTCATCATAGCTGGCAGCGATTTGGTATCCAAACTCTTTGCCTCGATACACGGCAGTGTCCAAAATTTCATTTATCATTTGATCATCGGAAAATTTGTCCCTAAATTTACTGACGATCTTGAAGGTTGTCGGATTTATATTGCCTTCGACTTCAACTATTACGCGGGAAACGGAATCATCAAGAATTCGCGCGTTGATGACAATTTTCGCTTCCGAATAGGGACCGTCTTCGCCCCACAACATTTCCCAATCATTTTTATTCAGCTTCATTTTTTTGTTTTAAATAGGCCTTGATGCGGTCGTGGTCTTCGTTGGCCTGGTCAGCTTTGTAATAAATTTCGATGAATTCGATTTTCAAATCGACCGGGTAAAACGCATAAATGATCCTAATACCGCTCTGGTTACCGCGGTTTTTCAGAGACTTGCAGGCAAATTTTTTTAGTTTGCAAACTTTTACCCGTTCAAAACAAAATCCCGGAATCGGGAAAATAGCGCGCCTGTCAATCAAATTTATGTGGTAAGCCTCCAGCGCATATACTTTCGCCTCTTCGATATCGGCAAGCAAAGAACCGTAACGTTTTAATAAGCGCCTTAAATCTGTCTCGAACGATACAGTCAAGCTATAGCGGATCCTCATCGTCATATTTTCTCACCGAAGTATCGTCGGTCCGATAAAAAACCGCCTCGTAATGCATCGGCTTGCCCAGCTCGCCCATTATCCAGGGAATATCTTTATGGGACAAACTGGAAATTTCAGCCGCGGTCATATTTGACAAACGATCAAGTTCCCAGTCGACGTGCTCCTTTTCCCGTCCGTCAAGCACGCTCAAATCCGGCTCAATTTCCGGATTGATGATATATTTTGTCTGCGGATATTGGTAGAATTTGCTTTTTATCGGTTCGACTTTGTTTTCCTTGACCAAATCCTGCATTATTTTTTCAAACATCACCGGCGTCGGCCCGAAATTGTTTTTTATATACAGCGCGCCCATTAATTGTTCTTCGTATTTTTCGTAGTAATCGAAATCTATAAAATAAAGTATTTTGTACAATACCGTCATGCCGACATTTGGCTTGCCGCCGATTTTTTTGAGGATATACAGCAATACTTCGCGGAATTTATCGGCATATTCCTGCGGCACGTCAATCCTAATATCGGTTTCCGCGCTTTTGACTTTTTTCTTTGTCTTGATCTTGACCGTCATGGTTTTTTCCGCCAAAAAATCTTCCAGCGCCAAACAAAAAATATCCGCCAATTTTCTGGCTTCCGTAACAGTTAAGTCACGCTGGCCTTGCTCGATCTGCATATAAGTTGGCCGCGAGACGCCAATTTCACCCGCCAGATACTCTTGGGTTAATTTGTTCTTCTCTCTTAATGTTTTGATATAATTAGGAGTCATTTTTGACCTAGTTGATAGTATTTTAATCTTAATTTATGTAAAATATTTTGTCAATACTAATGTAAAAATTATTTACAATAGAATCTCCTTCCGAAAAAAACAGTTGACGACACAAAAGCCACTATGCGGGTCTTGCCAGCTTCTTAATCAACCCCACTATCTCCGGGAAGGATTCCTGGCAGAAGTGACCGCGGTCGGCAAAACGTGGTTTGAGCGGCATTATCTTGTCCTGATCAATTCTTTTTTGTCGGTGAGGTACAGCAATTGGAAAGACTTCATGGTAAGTTCGTTTCCCTTGATTCCGATTGCTTTTGAATCATCCGACCAGGCGTATTCAAATGAAATCCCCGATCCGGATTCGCTTTCGGTCAGCACGGTCATTGTTCGCAATTCATCGGTTTTCAAATCCCACAAAATCAATTCATGGTTCGCGCCGCGGGCGCGCCTGAAAATAGCCTTATCCGATCCGGGTGATACCACTGCGTCCTTGCCCGGGAATTTGTAGGTAAACACGCCTGTTTTCAGATTGACGGCGTAAATACCGTTTTCATAGCGCAATTTCTCGTCAAACACGCTGTTTATAAAACGCCAGGCACTATACGGATACCATGGGTTCCAATCATCGATGATCGCAACGGGATCGCCGTTGAGCATCGCGATGCCATGCACGGTAATTGCCACCTCTTTCGGAATTTCTATTTCATTCCACGCCAGCTCGTTGTCTTTCCAGTATAAATGCTGGCCGTCGCCCCAAAATTTGCCTTCGTGGGTTTGGACAATTTCAATATTATTTTTGGCATAACTTTGCCATACCGATCCCTTAACACCGGCGTCCGATCGAACGGCATCGGTTTTCTTGGATATATCGTTATAGAACTCCTTCGAGTAGGAAGCAATCTCGTCCGGCACGATATTTAAACTTTGGATCAAAGCAGGATTGCCCATTTTTTGGTTGACCCATGAATCGGAAGGTCCAAGGGTCACGAAAAAAACATATAACGACCCCCCGAAAAACATTATTAGCAAGCTTATAATAACTTTTTTATTTAATTTCATAATCTCTTTGAGGTGACGAGTACATGGTTTAGCTTATTTCAGCTTAGCTAGGTAGTTTTTCCAGGCAAAGTCGATAAAAGCGCGGTCTTTTTCGGTGAGTTGGCGCACGATTTTGCCCGGGACGCCCATCACCACGTTTCCTTCGCCGATCTTGGTGTTTGGCGCGATGACGCTACCGGCGGCAATAATGTTCCAGTCGGCAATTTCCACGCCGTTCAAAACCGTGGCGTTGATGCCGATCAAAACATTGTTACCGATCGTAGCGCTTTCCACCACCGCGCCGTGGGAAATTGTGACGTTGTTACCGATCACGGTCGCGCCGTGGACCGTGGCGTTGTCCTGGATATTGGTATTGTCGCCGATCGTGATGCGGCCTTCGTCGCCCCGGATCGACGCTCCCGGCCAAACGCTGACGTTATCTCCCAATACCACCTCGCCTTCGACGCTTGCCTTGTTATGGATGAATTGTTTTGCCATATTTTTTAGATTTTACGGGAATCGTAGGCCCAGTGAAGCAGTGCCTGGCGCTGGACGCGGCGGCAGGCCAGGTCGCCGGAAACGCAATTCTTCTTGATTTGGGCGATGTGGCGCCGCATCGTTTTCCAGCGTTTTATCTGCCGGGCATCTTCCTCGGACATCCGCCGGCCCAGATAATACCGGCAATACCACTGGAACCATCCGCGCGGATCGGCCGGATGGATCCATCCCTTCTTGCGCCATACCGCCAGCGGCTGGCTGGCATTAACGCCAAAGTAATTCAGTTCCGGATCATGCTCGCAGCTTCCCGCTTTCTGGAACCGGGCGCCGGCAAACCAGTCTTTGGGAAATTCCTTGCCGCAATCGCGCATATAGACCCCGCCAAAAATTCCCATCTTCAACATTTGTTTGGGCGTAAGCTCCGGCCTGAATTCCGGATCGAAATCCTTGCCCGCGCGCGCCGCAAGTTCGTAATGGTAACCGCTTTGCATTTTATCGTTGACGATGACGGTCTTGTCGGTCATTTTGCGCAATATTAGCCGGTGCGATAATGCGAACCGGCGCTTTGCTTGTTGGCCCAGGCCGCCTCGGCAATGAGCACCGCGGTGCGGGCGATGTTGCGCAGGCCCAGGAGCGCGTCGTTGACCTTGCTGTTCTGGTAGAATTGCTCCACCGAGCGCTGGGCATGGCCCAATTCCAGCCGGGCGCGCGCCAGGCGCGCCGTGGTCCGCTCCAAGCCGACGTAATTCCACATGATGCCGCGGATATTGCGCAAATCCTGCGCCACCAGCGACGGGTCGGCTTCCGGATTGCCAAGATATTCCCATGGCTTGATGTTTGCGGCAACCTTGGTCCCGCCGATTTGGCCTTTTATCACACCGGCCACGATCTCTCCATAGACCAAACCTTCCAGCAGCGACGTGCTGGCCAGGCGGTTGGCGCCGTGCAAGCCGGTGCAAGCTACTTCGCCCACCGCGTAAAGATTTTTTATCGTCGTCTCGCCGGTCTTGGCATCCACGTAAACGCCGCCGCAAGAATAATGCGCCGCGGGCACCACGGGGATCGGTTCCTTTAAAATATCCACGCCGAATCCCAGCAGGGTTTTTCTAATATTGGGGAAACGCCGGGAAATCTTTTCCTGCGGGATATATGATTTCATATCCAAATACACGTTGCCGGCGCCGGTGGCCAGCATCTGGTGGTAAATCGAGCGCGCCACCACATCACGGGTGGCCAGATCGGCCCGCGGGTCGTAATCCTGCATGAACGGTTTACCCGCGGCATCCACCAGCCGCGCCCCTTCGCCCCGGGCCGCCTCGGTGATCAAAAGTCGCGGCGCGTTGGGATGGTAAAAAGCCGTGGGATGGAACTGAACGTATTCCAAATTGATAGTCCGGGCGCCGGCACGGTCCGCCATGGCAATGCCGTCGCCCCGCGCGCCGTCGGGATTGGTGGTAAATTCATAAACTTGTCCTAAACCTCCCGTGGCCAAGACGGTTTGTTTTGCCAGGCAGCGGCTCACGCAACCGGTCTGGCGATCCAAAAGGTAAACACCGGCGCAGGACAACGGCTCATAAACCGCGATCCGGTTGGTGGAATGGTGCGCCGGAGTCAGCAAATCCACGGCGGTCGCGTTTGTGATCACCTTGATTTTCGGATGTTTGGCAACTTGGGCCGCCATCGCCTCTTCGATGGCCCGGCCGGTTTCGTCGGCATGGTGGATGATGCGGTTTATCTTTTGCCCGCCCTCCTTGGTCCGGCTCAATTCGCCGTCGATCTTGTCGAAATCCACGCCCACGCGGTTTATCAAAAATTTCTCCACTGTCCGCGGACCTTCCTTGGAAACAATGCCCACCGCCACCTCGTTGCTCAAGCCCGCCCCGGCAACGATGATATCCGAAGCTAGCTTCTCGGCCGAATCCCCTTCGCCTTTATAAATGATGCCGCCTTGCGCCGAATACGTATTGGAATCGGTCGGGTTGGCCGCCCGGGTAACCAGCACCACTTCCACGCCCGCGTCCGCCAATTCCAAGGCCGCGGTGCACCCGGCAATGCCCGACCCGATCACCAAAACCTCGGTTGTGATTTTTTCGTCCATAATTTTGCGATTACCCAACATTCCTCGTAAATCCAATCTATTATTACTGCGGCCGTTGTCAACCAAAAAGCCCCGGTCGGGGCTTTTGTTTTTGAACTGCCTATTTTTTCATCTCCCAGAGACCGTGAACATTGCAGTAGGCGCGGGCGCCCAGCACGTTGATACGGGTGTAGAAATTCGACTCGGGCTTGTCGCCGGGCTTCAAAAACTTCTTGCCGGCCTTGCCGTCGCCGGTATCGATCTCGATCCATTCGATGTAATGTTCGTCAGTCATCGGATGCTGGACCGCGCCGACTTTGATTTTGACCCCGTCCTTGACCTGGCAAGCGCTGGCCGGCAGGTCTTCGACAACCGGCACATGCTTTTCCGCGCCAACGTCCTCGGTTTTTGCCTCCATCAACTGCATGGGCTGGCCACAGCACACCAACTGGCCCGATCCCGCATCCAAAACCTCCACGACATTACCGCAAATCGCGCACTTGTAGATTTGTTTGAATTGCGCCATATATTTTTGTTATTGTCTTAAGTTTAACATAAAAAAACCGGCAAGGGGCCGAAAACCATCCAGGTCGGAAAATGATTTCCAAAAAATTACTGTTTCAATTTATAGATCGTTGCTTTTCCCTTACCGAGGCGTACGATCATCCCAAGTTTAATTAGTTTATTGAAATCATTTACTCGCGCCGGCTTTGATCTGGCCACGAGGCCGGAATATATTTTATCGGCGATATAACCATTTTTTCTTATATATTCCAGAATAAGCAATTGGTGCTCGGATAAAATATTTCCGGGAGCGATCGTTAATGTTTTCAATTCGCCGCTTACCCTCATAAGTTCGTCTATTATGCCATCGGTAAAATACTCGAGCCATAAAGTGAAATCAACCGAATCTTTGATATCGTAATAGTTGCCTTTTTCACCGACGAATTGGAAATAATTTGAAACATTGCGATTGTAATAATTTTCAAAGCTGAAAAGATTAAATGTATTGAGCCCCAATTTGGCCAAAATCGCTTTTGTTGCCAATCGAGCAGTCCGGCCGTTGCCGTCCATGAAAGGATGGATGAGCACAAACTGCTTATGGAAAATCCCGGCCAGTATCAATGGATCGATTTTTTCTCCGTTATTGCCAATGAAATCCAGCAATTCTTTCATGAGGCCGGGAACGTCTTGATGGTCCGGCGGAAGATATAACGGCTTTCTTTGGATCGGATCGCTCACAAACACCGCGTCTTTGCGTAATTTGCCCGAATAAAAATCGGCGACCAGTCCGCCAGTGATCGATTTTTGGATCTTTAATATCAAATCTAATTTTAACTCAACGGCACCGGTTTTAAGCGCGGCATCCAATTCAACCAGCGCCTTATTATAATTAAGAACCTCTTTTTCCGCGTCCCGGACATGCGCGGGCATTGATTTTATGATCCTTTTAACTTCGGTAAGCGGCAAAGGATTGCCCTCGATACTGGTCGAAGCGTGCGCCGAAATCATATTGGCCTTTTTCTCGAATTCCGCCAATACCGCCCGGGAAAAAAACTGGCCGTTCAATTGCGCGGCCAGGATCGAAATCCGTTTGATATTTTCCAAGAGTCTGGATGAAATCTGATATTTAGGATTAAACATATTGATTGGCTATATACGAATTATAGA
>JALOQL010000024.1 GCA_025453415.1 Minisyncoccota bacterium | reverse complement strand
CTATTGAAAGACAACATATTAAAAGAGCAAATCCCGATACTATGACCAAAAGAAGCCAAAGGGCGTTTGTTCGAGACATCTACGATTGTATTCGGAAGGTTGATATTTATGTTGGCGGCATGTCAAAAAGTGAATTTCGGAAGAACGACGCAATGCAGGACGCAACAGTGCGGCGCATTGAAATTATCGGTGAGGCGGCAAAAAATATTGCCGCCGATTTCAAAAAAGAGCATAAAGAAATTCCTTGGAAAGATATTTGCGGAATGAGGGATATTTTAACGCACGATTATTTTGGCATTAACTTCGATAAAGTTTGGAAAACCATAAAAGAAGATTTGCCGCCGCTGAAAGATAAAATTAAAGCCATATTGAAGGATATGAGAGATTGATTATGGAGCTGAACGAGTTTCTTGTTGTGGTCAAAACCAGTACTTAGATTGACTACACATTATTAATGTGTATAATTGGATTATGAATACGATTACCCAAGAAACAACCCATAAAAGAATTGATATAACGTTGCCTGCGGAAACGGTATCTTTGCTTTCACGCATAGTGAAAAAAGGAGGTAAAAGCCGTTTCGTTGACCAGGCAATCCGCTTTTATGCCAAAGAAATGAGTCGCGGCAAGCTTCGTAAAGAATTAAAAGAGGGAGCGCTTAAGAATGCCGGTCGCGACCTGGCCATTACCCAAGAATGGTTTCCGTTGGAAAATGAAATATGCGGAAAATAGCGGCGCCGCGTCGTGGCGATGTTTATTTGGTTGATTTCGATCCGGCGGTTGGTTGCGAGATTAGGAAAAGCCGGCCGGCTTTGATCGTCCAAAATGACGTTGGCAATCGCTACAGTCCGCTTGTTATTGTGGCGGCGATCACTTCTCAATTTGGGGGCAAAATTTATCCAACCGAAGTCCCTATCAATGCTAAAGATGCCGGAATTGGCCGGGATTGCGTGGTTTTGACAAACCAAATTCGAACGATCGATAAACAGAGGCTTATTAAAAAGATAGGCAAGTTTGACAGTTCTATTATGGCAAAAGTTGGCCAAGCGCTGGAAATCAGCCTTGGTTTGATTGATTTATGAAAATCATCGTTGCTTCGGATGAAAAAACCGAATTGACCGATGCGGTCATCGAATATTTGAAGGGAAAGGGGAATGACGTCGAGTTTTGCGGCGCGTTGGCCGGTGACAATGCCGGCTGGGCCGATATCGGTTTTGAGGCGGCCAAAAAAGCGGATGTTCAAGATGCGGTCGGGATTTTTTTTGCTGGAGCGGGACGGGTGTCTGTATGGCCGCGAACAAAGCAAAAGGCGCTCGCGCGGCATTATGTTGGGACGCCGAAACGGCGCGCCTGGCGCGAAAATGGAATGATGCCAATATTCTTTGCTTAAGTTTGCGATTTACGACCGTTGAATCGGCTAAAGGCATCATCGACGCCTGGTTGGAAGCAGATTTTAACGAGGAGGGCTTGAATCAGGCGCGTAAACTCGATGCTTGGTAATTTAAGCGTGATTTGTGGTAAGAGCTTGACATTCTTTGACAAAATGATATCTTTGTGTCGCAGTATTTAGTTATTTGAAATCTAAATTGGAGGCGTTGTAAAATGATTGACCCTGAGACAGAGAAGATAGCGTCTCTAATCAAAGAGGCGAGAATACAAGGTATCGTCAAAAAAGAAAACAATGCTATTTGGATGGTGGCCGATATCGGCCAAGGGAAAAGTCGTTCTCAAATTGTGAAGATGTTGAATGAGAGGCTCGAAAAAATTGCGTTTGCCATTAGGGAAAAAGGTCTGGGGTGCATCGTTATCAATGCTGTGTGGTCAGACGGTCTTAAAGATCCATTCTATGGCCTACTTTTTGGCCAAATAATAGTTGATGGTAGATTGGTCTTTGTTTGTCCGACTTACGAAGCAGCCGCGAAAGGATTAAAGCTGGTTAATTCAGCAGATCTGGATCAGCAACTATTAGAGTTGTACGTACGGATTGATGATGCGAGACTTATTTATAATGGCGGTAGTGGAGTTTGGGAAGGAGGGGAAGCAAGGCAAGTTGTAAGGGGAAGCCTTTACGATATTTGCGAGGACAAGTCTTTATATTCTCCATCTGTTGGTGCGGTACCCCATGCATTCATCAACCAGGTTGATGATATATGCTATGTATTAAGCCAGCGAGGAGATAAGTATGAGCTTGTAATATATCGCACTTCCAAAGGGTTCAGGTGTGATTTCTGGCATAGTATTTCCCCAGTTACACAAATTAACCTGAATAACGAATACTTCGAAACGCTATCCAATGCTTTTGAGCAACTGCTTCTGCGGTTGAGAAGGCAATACATAGGAAAGGGCGCTGAAGAAGAGATGCACAAGTGGCAATAGTTTTGCCATTTTTTCCTTTTTATCCCCTAATTTTTTCCAAACGCGAAAATTATTTTGCGTTTAGAAAAACACAAAAGCCCGGTTTGCCGGGGTTTTGTGTTCGCGGGCGAGAATTTTTTTAATTGGACTTTTCGGGAAATTTGGGGTATATTGTTTGCGAAAAGAGACGTTACTTTAAAGAGGGTGATTGAGAGTTGATGCAAGGGTCTAACCCTCGCATTAACGAGGGATAGACCCTTCAGAAACATGAAGAAAAAAATATTGTATTCGCTGTTGTTTATTTTTGCGCTGGCCTTGGCGTCGGCGGTTTTTTGTTTCCCGCAGTTTTTCAATAAGGGGATCGACTGGGCCAATTCCCAGACCAAGTGGGGCATCCCGCACATTCCGGAAAAACAGTTCAACCTGGGTTTGGATGTTAAGGGAGGCGTCCGTTTGGAATACCAGGCCGATTTGAGCAAAGTGCCCGAAGCCGATCGCGCTTCGATGATGGAGGGAGTAAGGGATTTGATCGAACGGCGCATTGTCAATAAAAGCCAAGGCGTTACCGAGGCTCAAGTGCAGATATCCGGGGAAAACCGGTTGATCGTCGAATTGCCGGGTTTGGAGAACATTGACGAGGCAATCCGGGAAATAGGCCAGACTCCCTGGCTGCAGTTCGACGAATCAAGGAGCGCCGAGGAAACCCAAAAGATAATCGACAAGGCCAAGGAGCTGGAAGGTAAAACCATGGAAGAGCTCGTGAAAGTTCCCGATTACCAGCTAGGCTTGCAAAATCCTTATTTCAAAGAGACCGAATTGACCGGCCAATACCTTTCCAAAGCGAATTTTACTTTCGACCAGAACAGCGGCAAACCCATCGTCCAGCTTAAGTTTAACGACGAAGGCGCCAAGATATTCGCCGACGTTACCGGCCGCAACGTGGGCAAGCCGATCGCGATTCTTTTGGACGGTCTTTCCATTATCGATACCAGCGGCGACGGCAAGATCGATATGGCCGATATGTACGCGCCGAATGTGGAGGAAAAGATCAGCGGCGGTTCGGCGGTCATCAGCGGTAGCTCGCTGACGGTCAAAGATGCCCGGACCATCGCCCAGCGCTTGAACGAAGGCGCCTTGCCGGTGCCGCTGGGACAGCCGATCACCCAGCAGAAGATCGGCCCTACCTTGGGAGCGGTGTCCTTTGAACAAACCGTCATGGCCGGCATCTGGGGATTCTTGATGGTGGTGATCTTCATGGTCGTTTATTACCGTTTGCCCGGGTTGCTGGCGTCGATCGCGTTGGCGCTTTACGCCGTGGTTTTACTCGCAATATTCAAGCTGATGGGAGTGACCATGAGCTTGGCGGGCATCGGCGGTTTCATCCTGTCCGTCGGTATGGCGGTGGACGCCAATGTGCTGATATTTTCCCGTCTTAAGGAAGAGCTTGGGGCGGGTAAAAGCCTGGCCGCGGCCATCGAGGAAGGCTTCAAGCGCGCCTGGCCGGCGATCCGCGACGGTAACTTCACGACCATCGTGGTCGCGTTCATCCTGTTTTTCCTGGGAACCAGTTTTGTCAAAGGGTTTGCCGCCACGCTGATCTGGGGCATTCTGCTTTCCATGTATTCGGCAATCATCGTGACCCGCGCGTTTCTGCGGCTGGCAGAGTCGACCAGACTGGGCAAAATCGCCTGGCTTTGGAAGCCGCTGGCATAGAAATTACTAAATTACTGAATTCCTGAATTTCTAATTTAGGAATTTATTAAGGAATTAAGAAATTTAGAAATTAAGGAATTATTACCATGGTTAATTTCATCAAACACAAGAATATTTTCCTCGTTTTCACGCTTCTGGTGGTGGCGGCGTGCGTCGCCTCGATCGCTTACTATAAATTCCAGCCGGGCATCGAGTTCACCGGCGGCAGTGTCGTGGAAATCGAGTATCGGGACGCGCGTCCGGCAAATACCGCGATCCAGGAAAAGATCGCCGGCGTGGGCCTAAAGGACGTTTCGGTCTATGCCCAAGGGGACAAGGGGCTAATCATTCGCACCGAGACCATCGACGCAACCAAGCATGCCGACCTGATCAAAAAATTGGGAGAGACCGGCGCGTTGACGGAAAGGAGCTTCGAGACCATCGGTCCGGTCGTGGGCAAGGAATTGACCGGCAAGACCGTGGGCTTGGTGATTGTTTCGCTGATCGCGATGCTCATCTATATCGCGGTGGCGTTTCGCAATGTTCCCGGACCGGTCAGTTCGTGGCAATACGGTTTGGCGTCGTTTTTGATCCTGGCACACGATGTTTTGGTGCCGCTGGGAGTGTTCGCGGTCCTGGGCGCGCTTTACGGCGTTCAGATCACCATCCCGATCATCACGGCGCTGCTCACGGTCGTGGGCTACGCGATCAATAATGTGATCGTGGTTTACGACCGCATCCGCGAAAACCTTCTGCGCGACCATAAGGCGGATTTTGCCGAGATCTCCAACCGCGCCATCAACCAGACTTTAAGCCGCCAGATAAACACCTCGGTGGCCACGCTTTTGCCGATTTTTGCCATCTATTTCTGGGCCGGCGCCAGCTTGAAATACTTTGCCCTGGCGCTTATCCTGGGCATTGTCACCGGCACCTATTCGTCGGTGTTCCTGGCCAGCCAGCTGTTGCTGATTTGGATGAACCGGAAAGGGCAAAAATAAGTTTAAAAAGGCATTTTCAAACCCCGTTTGGCCGCTCCGGCCGGCGGGGTTTTTGCTTAAAAATCGGCCGCTCCGGCCCAATTCCGGCCAGCCGGACTTAGGGGTATTTGACAAAAATTGAAACATACTATATAATATTTTTATCCGCCAAAAAGCGGTAAAAAAATCGACATTTGAATTTTCCAGTTCGTACCGCAGGATAGTTTTTGCGAGCCGGTTTTGCGGCGCGAATTGGAACATTTGGAAAGTTTTTCAAAAGCTTTCCCGGAAAAAACATGATCAATCTTAACTACCAACAAATCAGCCAGGAGCTGACGAGTCAGCTTCCGGCAAAACAGCGCGAGGTCATTGACCGCCGTTTTGGTTTGAAAACGGGAGATCGGGAGACTTTGGAGGCGATCGGCAAGAGCCACAACATCTGCCGCGAAAGGGTGCGCCAGATCGAGAAGGCGAGCCTTTCGAAAATGAAGAAGAAATCCACCGGTTTGAAGGATGTCGCAAAACAATTTGCCCGCCATCTGAAGAATTTCGGCGGCGTCCGGGAAGAGGAGACCTTGCTTGAGGAATTGGGCGGAAGAGAATTCAAATCGCACGCGTTTTTCCTGTTGACCCTTTCGGGGGAATTTTTGCGCGCCGGCGATTCCGAAGATTTCAACTGCCTTTGGGCTTTGGACAAAGAGTCGCTGGAAGCGGCCAAGAAGTTCATAGAAGCGGCCCAGGCCAGCCTTAAAGAGAAAAAGCAACTGGCGTCGAGCCGCGAACTGGCGGCAATTTCGGGCCTGAAAAAGAGCATCGCCGAATCCTACTTGGGAGTTTCGCGCAAGATCCAGAAGAACAAGGACGGGATTTACGGCCTGCGCGAGTGGCCCGAGGTCAATCCCAAGGGAATCAAGGATAAAATCTATTTGCTTTTGAAAAAGAACAACAAGCCGCTTCATTTCACCGATGTGGCGCGCAAGATCGACGGAAGCCTGGTGCAGACCGTGCACAACGAGCTTATCCGCGACAAGCGCTTCGTGCTTATCGGACGCGGTATTTACGCGTTGCGCGAGTGGGGCTATTCGGAAGGCGACGTCAAGGACGTGATCTCCAAAATCTTCGAGAACGAGAATCGGCCGCTGACCAAGGCCGAGATTATGGATCGCGTGATGAAGCAGCGCATCATCAAGGAAAATACTGTGCTCATGAACTTGAGCAATAAAAAGTATTTCTCGCGCGACAGCGAAGGCAAATACCTGCGCGCCGAAGGCGCCGATCCTCGCCTGAAGGGGGCCAACGTCCAGGAAGCTTAATCTTCATTTTAAAGAAGACTCGGGTTATAATAAAAGCGTTCGAGCGCTTCATTTTGCTTTAAAACAAGATGCTTATTCTAGAGGAAATCGGACAATTCATTGGGCTTTGCTGGAGCGCTTTTTGGTATTGGTGGTGGCTATTGACCTTCCTTTTTTTTCAGGGAAGGTTTAGGTTTTATTGGAAGTGGTGGCGTAATGAGCTGTGGTTCAATACCGTTTGGAAGCCGGTATTGCTTGAGATAAAGATTCCGAAAGAATTGCCCAAGCCGATAAAAGCGATGGAGGCGGTTCTGGTCGCGATCCATGGTGGTTTGTTCAACGACCCCGACTGGTGGGAATTGTATGTTTCCGGCGAGCCGCAGACGAGCGTCAAATTCGAGATGACGTCGATCGACGGCAGGATCCATTTCTACATCCGCTGCCATTCGGATTACCGCGACATTGTTGAGGCGGCGGTTTATTCGCAATACCCGGAGGCCGAGATCGAAGCGGTTCCCGACTATACCAAGCAGGTGCCGATGGACCTTCCCAACAAGGAATGGGATATGTTTGGCTGGGACTATTACATGCTGCAGCCGCCGCAATTCCCGATCCCGACCCACACGGTTTACAGCGAGGAAGGCAAGGTCGAGGAAGAAGAAAAGATCGACCCGCTGACCTCGCTGCTGGAGGGCATGGCCAAGTTGAAGCCCGGTGAGCAGATGTGGATCCAGATCCATGCCCGGCCGATGTACACGTCCATGCCCGAGGGGGAAGCTTTCGTCAAAAAGGCCGAGCATCTTCGCGATGTTTTGGCAAAACGCATCGATGTAAATAGCGCCGCTTCCAAGCCTATCTTGCATGAAGTCCTCGATTTTGCCTTGTATGGCGCCAAGGAGGAGGAGGAAAAGCCGCAGGAACTTTTTCCGGCGGAAATGCGCCTGACCACGGGCGAACGCGAGCGTATCGACGCGGTTGAGCAAAAAGCCGCGAAACCGCTCTTCACCTGCTGGATCAGGACAATTTATTTGGGCAAGCGCGATACTTGGTATCTGCCCAATCGGCGCCTGATCTACAACTATTTCAACAATTTCGTCAATCCCGACATCAATTCGCTTTGGATTTGGCTGAAAACCATGACGCGCGTGAAACTGTCCCCGATACCGTTCATCAATGCCGTGGCCGACCGCCGCGCCTACGTAAAAAAGCGCCATTTGTTGCGTGTTTACCGCGAACGCCTCAATTATTACAGTCCTTGGGGTCCTAAGGAGGGAGACAAGGGTCTGCAGATGGTCATGAACGTCGAGGAGCTGGCCACGCTTTTCCACTTCCCGTCGCACATCATCGCGCCCACGCCCGGAATCCAGCGCACCGAGGCCAAAGAGACCGTGGCGCCGCACAACTTACCAACCTAAAAAACGACCCCTTGGAGGGTCGTTTTTTAGGTTGGAAATCCCAAATCACAAGCACCAAATTCCAAACAATATCAAAATTATAATGTCAAAACGTTCCAAACGGATTCGTTTTGGTCGTTATTGTTTCGGTCATTGGGATTTGTTTGTGATTTGGTGCTTGCAATTTGGAATTTGGCCGTGTTGGCCAAAATTTCCAAAAAAAGGTAACATAAAAAAATATCGACTATGGAAGAAAAGAGGGAAATAATCTATATCGGCGAGGTTACCTGGCGCCACCAGAATACAAAGTTCGGCATCAAAATCGATGACCGGCGCCGGCACATGTACCTGGTGGGGAAGACCGGCATGGGCAAATCCAACCTTTTGGAGAACATGGCCATCCAGGACATCCAGAACGGCAACGGAATCGCGTTCATCGATCCGCACGGCGAAGCGGCGGAAAAGCTTTTGGACTACATACCTTCCTGGAGGGTTAACGACGTGATCTACTTCAATCCGGCGGATGTCGGCTATCCGATGGCGTTCAACGTCATGGAAATAAGCAGTTTTGACCAGCGCAATCTGGTGGCCGCGGGATTGATGGCGGTTTTTAAGAAAATTTGGCCCGATGTCTGGTCGGCGAGAATGGAATATATCCTGAATAACGCAATTTTGGCGCTGTTGGAATATCCCAACAGCACGTTGCTTGCCATCAACCGGATGTTTTCCGACAGCGCTTTCCGGCAAAAGGTGGTGGAAAATATCAGCGATCCGATAATCAAATCTTTTTGGGTAAATGAATACGCCAATTACGATCAAAAATACGCCGCCGAAGCTACCGCGGCCATACAAAATAAAATAGGCCAATTTATCGCCAATCCGTTGATGCGGAATATTCTGGGCCAGGTGAAATCCAGCATAGATATCCGCAAGGCGATGGATGAGAAGAAAATATTGATCGTCAATATTTCCAAGGGCATGGTCGGCGAGGACAGTTCGCGCTTGTTCGGGGCGATGCTCATCACCAAGCTGCAGCTGGCGGCAATGTCCCGCCAGAATGTTTCCGAAGACCAGCGGGAAGACTTCTATTGTTACGTCGATGAATTCCAGAATTTCGCCACGGATTCTTTTGCCAACATCCTTTCCGAAGCGCGGAAATACCATCTTAATTTAATTTTAGCCAATCAATATTTGGGCCAGCTCGAGGAGATGGGGGCGAACGGCAAAAGCTCCAAGGTTAAAGACGCGGTTTTCGGCAATGTCGGAACGATAATAGTTTTTCGCGTGGGCGCCGAAGACGCGGAATTCCTTGAGCCTGAATTTACGCCGGAGATCACGATCGAAGATTTCGTGAATTTGGGCAAATATAATGTTTATCTCAAGCTCATGATCGACGGGATCACCAGCGCGCCTTTTTCGGCGCATACGCTTCCCCCCATAGAAAAGCTTGAAAAATCCGAGCGCGAAAAAATTATCAACGTTTCCCGCGAAAGATACAGCGTGGCGCGCGAAGTTATCGAAGAAAAAATCGCCAAATGGACCGGGGAAATGACCGAGGCGGCGCAAAAGAATCCGCCGATGCAAAGGGCCAGGACGGCGGCCAACGGCCAACCGCAGGCGAAGATGTATGAAATAACCTGTTCGATGTGCGGAAAGCAAACGAAAGTTATTTTCGAGCCGGAACCGGGCCGCAAGGTTTATTGCAAACCGTGCCTGAAAAAAATCCAAACCGAAAATCAAGGGACCGGCGACGGTCCGAATCTGGGCGCGCCGCTGACGCGCGAGCGGACTTTTGCTCCCGCGGCCCCGGTTCAGGCATTGTCCCAGCCGGCGGCTCCAGCAACGATATCTTTAGGCGATCTGACGCGCGCCCAGCCGACGCGTTTTGCCGGCCAGAGCGACCGGGCGGGCGTCCGCCCGCGCAAGGAAGTGCAAATGGATGAGCTCAAAAAAGCGTTAAGTGAAGCGCTCGGCGGCGCGCCCAAGCAAAATAACGATAACCAACTACCGAATTAAATTTCTAATTTTCAATTTCTAATTTCTATTGAATTTCTAATTTTCAAACATCGTTCATTGATTTCAGCCGGGGATTTGGTTTGAAAATTGGATATTGGAAATTTTTTGAAAATTGAAAATTGAAAATTGAAAATTATGAAATTCTTGACCGAAGGTGATTTCAAAAACAAGAAAGTTCTGGTCCGTTGCGATTTTAATGTGGCGCTTGATGCCGAGGGCCGCATCGTCGAAGAATTCCGCATTGAAAAGACCCTTCCGACCATCCGGTTTCTCATAAAAAAGGAAGCGGCGGTGATATTGATGAGCCACCTGGAAAAGGACGGCAAGGCAACCAGTTTGCAGGCAGTGGCAAAGCGTTTAGAGAGGATGTTGTTGAAGCGCATCAAATTCATCGGTGATTGCGCGGGGGAAAAGGCGGCCAAGGAAGTCGGCAGTTTGAAGCCCGGCCAGGTTGCCATGTTGGAAAATCTGCGGTTTCATCCCGGAGAAAAATCCGGTAGCGATGTGCTTGCCAAATCGCTGGCGGCGCTGGGCGATTGCTATGTCAATGAAGCTTTTTCGTGCTCGCATCGCGAACACGCGTCCATCACGGGCGTACCTAAATATCTGCCGTCGTTTGCGGGGATGCAATTGCAGCTGGAACTGGAAACCCTTTCCCGGGTTTTGGAAAAACCGATACATCCGCTGGTGGTGGTTATTGGCGGTTCCAAGGCGGAGACCAAGGCCAAAGTCATCAGCAATATTTCCAAAGTCGCCGACCACATCCTCATCGGGTCCAAGATCGGCGAAAGGATCCTGGCGCAAAAACAGCAGTTGATGGGCCGCGAGACCGGACGCAAGGAAGCGTCGATCGACCTGATTGACCTGACCAGTCCCAAGATCCATTTGCCGATCGACGGCGTGATGGCGTTAAAGGACAATTCCGAAGGGTACATGCGGACCGCGGCCATGGGGATGATGCGCAGCGAGGAAGATGTTTGTGATATCGGGCCGGAAACCACCCGGTTCTTTACCGATATCATCAAGGATGCGAGGACCATCCTGTTCAACGGTCCGATGGGGCTGTTTGAGGAGCCGCAGTTTGCGGCCGGGACCAAGGCGATTGTTGAAGCGATCTCGAGAACTCACCAGGCCTACCGCGTGGCGGGCGGTGGTGAGACTTTGGAGGCGATCCGCAAGTACAAGGCGGAGAAGACCTTCAATTTCCTGTCGA
>JALOQL010000023.1 GCA_025453415.1 Minisyncoccota bacterium | reverse complement strand
GCCCGCCCCTTCCGGTGGCGATGGTGTACCCGTCGAGTTCGCGGGCCAGCTGATCGAGCACGGCGGCGATCCGGCGCTGCGCCGGGTCAGGCTTGAGCCTGCCTGCCGCGATCTCCGTCTCGTAGGCTTCGATGACCCCGGCCGTCATCGGCAGATCAGCCCGGCGACTTCTTCCGCAGCCGGCGGGCGTTGGCGCGCACGCGCTTCGCCGCCGGCGTCGCCGCAGCCCGCGCCAGGCGATGGATCGCACCGGATGGTGTGGGCCACAGCCAGGGCGGGGCGAACATCATGCCGGCGAACGCCTGCTGGCAGGCGATCAGGCCCTCGAACGCCGCCACCGGCTTCTCGACGATCATGCGCCGCATCTCGTCGGCGCGCTCGCGCGAGGGATCGACGGCCATCAACCCCATCGAGGCGAGCCTGAGCGACACCACGGTCGCCGCGTCGAACGGATTGACGCCGTAGCGTTTGCGCCGCACTGCCGCCCCCTTTGCGCCTTGCGCCACGAAATCCAAACAGGAAGCGAGATCATCGAGCTTCTTTACAACCCAGGGGTCTGGGGCTTCCGCTGAATTTGCCGGCGCCTCCGCCTGGTTTGCCGGCGCCTCCAAACCGGCGCCAGCAGCCGGAACCGCTTGATCGCTTTCCTCTATGGAACTATCCGGCATGGCACTTTCTGGGCTTCTGCCGGTTTGACAACTTTCTGAGCCTAATAACATATTTTTCTGTCCGGCGTTTTTGCGCCGGGAAAGTTAGAGATAACCTACCGATAACCAATTATACAACTTTTAGAAAAGAAAGATAATTGGCCGGGCATCAAACGATCCCTGTTTTGCCTGGTGTTCCAACCGACAAAACCGCAAACTTCAATAACTAAAAAAACGATCATCTGATCGTTGTTTTAGTAACCCTGCGAAAAAGTAATCCACAAGTACTGGTGGGTGCCAATCTCCTGCGCCACGGCGCGGAAGAATTTCAGGCTCCCGTGGATTTTGTGTTGGAAAACTTTTTAACCACAGGGTTATTTTGAGTATAGCCAGCCCCCAAACGCTGTCAAATGCGGTTTATCCCCAATTATTAATCTGCTATGAACCGCCCATTTGTGCCGCTTTAAAAACAGATTTTTATAAATTATTTGTTAAAATATTGAAGTTATTTAGCCCATAAAAACAGAGAAAGGTGAAGAAATTTCAGACTTGCGCCTTTAATTTCTCCACCCATTTACTCCGAACATTCCAGACCGCGAATATCGTGAAATAAAGCGCGGCACCAAATACCAAAATTAAGAACAAAAGTTTCTCATCAAAGGCAGATAATGCTGCGCAGGAAACCGTGACCCCGTTAAGCAAAGCATGCTTCCTGGGGTTTTCGTTTATAAACCTTGCTGCCTTCGTATTCGTATTTCCCATATTGCCATACTTTAAATAATTTATGGCAATATAGATTACCGCAAATAAGATAAAGAGAAGCAAAGACAAATCGCTCATTCCACTCGTCATTCTTACACCTTCCGCTAATTTAGTAATTGGGTTGCAACTGTCCCCAATTCCGGCTTAATTATAACATAAATTTAGGTAAAAGTCAAGGTTATCGTAATGGTCCAATAGCTTGTAACCACCTCTAAAGTTTATCGAAGCCAGACTTCGAAGCTAAGCTTCGAAACAAGCTTCCCGAACGCCGCAATTCACTACGGTTCAAACCAATCAAAGCCAAAACCCGGCTTTCGCCGGGTTGTGGTTTTTGATGCGCATCTAGTGGCGGTCAAAGTATCACTCGAAAATCTCCCAAATGATACTTGACTTGCCGTCCGATTGCCTTGTTTTCATATTCTGTCGCCATTGCCCATTTTGCCGTAACGCAACGAGATGCTCGCTACGAAAAGCTATTTGTCTTCGTCGCCCATATTTTTGAAGAATTGCCAACCGGTTTCCGGCTTCGCGTACGCTCCGCCGCAAAACCAATCCGACAACACTCCTTGTGATATGCAGACTCGAATACCGGGTTAACGACCTTTATAATTACTAATTACATTAACGTACCCCCCTGTCAATGATTTTTTCAGGTTTTTGTTAATACGTTTTTAACGCGACAAAACCCGGCTTTCGCCGGGTCTGATTTCGCACTATATTTGCTTCTTGCTTTCTTGCTGTTTCTACAGCCCCAAGGCCTTGGTAAGCTGCTTTATCAGCGACACAGCCACGGCCGGGGCTTGGAGGCTCACCGACGGCACGCCTTTGTCGTCGTTGACGGTCCAGGGTTTTTCGTGCACGTCCACTTTGCGGCTCGACGAATCATAGGTGTAATCGTAAGCCATGGTCAGCTCGTAATCGTCAACGTAATTCTTGGCCACATCCACGGGAATGGCGTTGCGCATATAGATCTTGGGAATGCCGTAAAGCTCCATCGCCTTTTCCATGAGAGCCTGGTCGATCTCCAGGCGTTTGCGGATGGGCTCGATCCCCAGCTCGTCGCCTTCCTTGGGCACCATTCGCTGGCGATTATAACCGGTGCAGGAAGGATTGTCGCAGATCAAGTAATATTCTTTGAGCACATCATCGTAACCGACGTTCAATGTCGGCAAAAGGTTCAAATTTCGGGAAGTGTTGCAAACAGGGCAGATCCGGCGGCCGGCGATGCGGCCGGCGATCACGTTGGTCGGCACATCGATGAACGCCATCACATCCGGGTCATCGCGGAATCCGATCAGATCGCGGAAAAACAGCGAATAGGAAACCTGGTCCATGTCGCGCGGAAATCCGTCAATGAAGATAGTTTTCCGGGGACGTTTGGCGATCTCGCGCTTCACCAGCGCCAGGATTAGCTCGGTGGGCAGCAAGGTCGAAGTATCGCGGCCTTCGATCACCGGGATCAGTTTTTCCACCGGTATCCAGCCGCGATAGTTTCTTTCCAGATACATTTCCAGCTCGATCTTCTTGGCCGGATCTTTGATATCCCGGGAAACGGCGCGAATCATGTCGCCCACGGAAAAATGCTCCAGCTTGTCATCGCCCAAAAGCTCGGCCAGCATCTTGGAATAAGTCCCCTTGCCGGAGTTTTTCTTGCCCAAAAGATAAACGATGCAAGTATTATCCTTGACGAAAGTCTTCAGTTTTTCAACTTCCTCCCCCGCTTTATAGTAGAAATAATCGCTGCGCTCCTTGGGATCGGTAAGGTTGAATTTTTTGTCTTTTCCTTCTTCCTTGGTTTTAAATATTGGAAACTCCATAGATATCTACTATTGAACTTTGAACCTTGAACTTTGACAAAAATTCATTTAAATCCGGTCAATGCTCAAAGTTTAATGTTCAATGTTTATTGTTGTGTCCGCACAAAAAGACGCTCGCCATCCGTGCGAAATAAAATATCGCCGTTCTGGTCGGTTCTCAATGTTTTAATACCATATCCCGACAGGATTTCCAAGACTTCCGGACTTGGGTGGCCGTAGGAATTGCCTTGCCCGACCGAGATCACGGCCGCGGCCGGCGCCAAAGCCGACAAAAACGCGCCGTCGGTCCCGTATTTGCTGCCGTGGTGCGCCACCTTCAGGACATCGGCGGCCAGGCCCGGATAAATATTCTCCAAAGCTTGGCCCTCCTTGGCTGCGATATCTCCGGTAAACAAAAACTTCCGCGCGCCATAAGCCAGCCTGACCACGACCGAAAGGTCATTATTACCCGATCCGGAAGGTATTGCCGCGGCCGGCGCCAACACTTCGAAAAAGCAACTTGGATCGCTTCCCAGGTCGAACTTTTCTCCGGGCGCGGCCAAAATCACATTGGCACCCTCTTTAGCCACATCATTTATCCACTCCTTACCTTCGGCCGCCTCGCCCGGCATCCCCGACCAGACGATATTTTTTATCCGGTAATTCTTCAGGACGGCAAACAACCCGTTGACGTGGTCGCGGTCCGGATGCGACAGGATCACCCAGTCGATCTCCCGGTCATAGAACGGCATCGCTTTCCCCAGTTTTTCCAACACCGCCTGCCCGGGGCCGCCGTCGATCAGCATCTGTGTTCCCTGCGGCAGCCGCACAAAAGCCGCATCACCCTGGCCCACGTCAAAAAAATCGACCATCAGCTCGTTTTGGCTTGTTCCGGCCAGCGCCAGCCAGACAAAAAGGTTGGCCAGCAACAGGGCAAAAACCATCCACCTTGCCGCTTTATTTCCCTTTGAAATCTCCATTTGACCATCTTAGCACATACCAAAAAGCGCCCCGCTAAACGGGGCGCTTTTATGAATTTAAGCTGTATGATTACGCCGCTGCCTGGTTGTCTCCGGTCTCCAGTTGAAAATCCTTCGGAAGGATCTTGTACATCTTGGTGCCGCACACCGCGCATTCGCCGGTGGCCGCCTTGCGGGTTGCGCCGCCCTTGCCCTTCATCTCGACGACCTGAACGTTGTTCATTTCGCGATCCTTTGCCTTGCATTTAACGCAATAACCTGTTGTTGCCATGTTGTTTGAAAATTATTTACGATTAAGCTTAATTCCAGAGAAACCGGCTTCACTCAAGCGACCTTTTGAGCCTATTCCCCCATCTCTCTATAGTTTACCTACCAAATATTAATAGTCAAGCTCATTTAGCTTTATTTTGGCAGAATTTCCAGGGCTACTCCCACAAAGCACAAACCTGCAAAAATCAAGGCGAACTTGGCAAAATTGACGCGCGCGCTGACTTTGGTCAATATATCAAGGAACAAAAAGCCGACAATAAAACTGGCCGCGATCGCCGGCCAAGCGGCGAAGGAGGCGCTTTCGCCTTTGAAGATCAGCGTATAGCCAGTCGATGCCACCACCGCGGGTACCGACATCAAATACGATAGGCGCAGGATCTGGGCCGGCCCCAACCCGCCGAAAGACAGGCCAAAGATCGTGGAGCCGGAACGGGAAAATCCGGGCAGAGCGGCGATCCCCTGCAATACGCCGGCAAAAATTGCCGTTTGCGTTTGCCCCAGGCGGATGCTGGTCTTTTTGGATTGGAAATAAGCCGTGAACAAAAGGCACGCTCCTGTCAGTAAAAGCAAACCAACGCCAATTGTCGCCGACTCCACGGTCTTATAGACGATAAAGCCGATGGGCAAGGATATTGCCGTGGTTATCGCCAGAAATTTTATCAGCCGCCAATCCTTGAGAGAAAAAACTTTCAGCCAATCGCGCCAGTAATAACAAAGCGCGGCCATCAGGGTGCCCAGATGCAAAAAAAGCGCGAAATCCACCGGATTGACCCCGACCTTAAGCGATTGCGCCGCCAGCGCCACCACACCTTCCGAAGAAATGGGAATCCATTCAAAAATACCTTGCAACGCGCCCAAAATGACGTAAATGAAAAAATCCGCCATATTATTTTTAATTTACAACAGTTATCGTTTATTCTAATATGAATTAATCCTAATTTAAACAAAACATGGCAAAAGACACGGTTTATGTTATCGGGCACAAGTCGCCCGACACCGATACGGTGTGTTCGTCGATCGCCTGGGCCGAGTATCTCGCGAAAAAAGTTAAAATGAGCGCGGTCGCGGCGGTTTGCGGCGAATTGAATCCCGAAACCAAGTTCGTTTTAAAAACGTTCGGTTTCAACAAACCGAAAACCTTGAATTCGGCGGCGGGCAAAACCCTCGTCCTGGTGGACCACAACGAAGCCGAACAGATGGTTGACGGCGCCGCCGACGCCAAAATCATCGAGGTGCTGGACCACCACAAAATTTCCTTCAAATGGCCGGAACCGATAAGGTTTCGCACCGAACCGGCTGGTTCCACCGCCACATTGGTGGCCAAGATCATGCTGGCCAACGGTTTTAAGATCACCAAACCGATGGCCGGGATCCTCGTCTCGGCAATATTGTCCGACACGGTAGTGTTCAAATCGACCACGACCACCGAGACCGACATCAAGACCGCCAAGATCCTGGGCAAGATCGCCAAAATCGCCAATCTGAAAAACTTCGGCATCGAGATCAAAAAACAAAAAGCCAGCCTGAAAGGATTGACCGCGGCGCAGATACTGCGTTCCGACTTCAAAGCCTTCGAAAGCGGCGGCAAGAAATTCGGCGTGGGCCAGATCGAAGTTGTTGACTTGAAGGAAGCCAACGACCGCACGGCCGAGATCATGGAGGAAATGGAAAGGACCAACCAAAGCGAAGGGTTCGCGTTCTCCATTTTGATGATCACCGACATCATCAACGGCGGCAGCGGCATCGTGGTCGCCGGCGACGCGGCCGCGGTCGAAAAGGCGTTCAAACAAAAATGCGAGGACGGCTGCATCTACGTTACCAACATGATGTCCCGCAAAAAAGACCTCCTGCCTCCCCTGCTAAAGGCCCTCGGGTAAAAACAAAAAAATTCCTAAAGCAATTTATTCGAACACGGTAATGATAATACCGTGTTCGTTTGCTTTAAGAACGAAATCCAGGAATGCCTGGCAGAAGCGCGGATCTTTTTGGCCCTTGATTGAGAAATCGAGGCCTTCCCCGGTTTTCGATTTATCTTCACCGAAGTAATTCAGCGCCGCTCCATCGACCGAGAGGTCTTCCTTGATCATGATTGCCTGATCAAGCAAGCCGTTTAGAGTTCGGTTCCAGTCTTCGAACCCAAGATTGGCGATCTTTTCTCCCTTTTCCCAACGGGAAACCGGAACCCCGACATTAACTACGACATTTCGCACGCCAAGGTATTTTGCCGCTTCGATCGCGACCGTGTGGTCCAAAATATGTTGGGCATCCAATTCCGAGCCCGCCGCGCCTTCAGGTGAAAGCCAGGCTATGCCCTGGATCCCAACCGTATCGATAATGGTCGTATCAATGCCCTCCAAATAGGGCAGCAAAGGCACGTACTGGTAATCGCCGGGACTAACTTGCGTGCTGGTGTCCAGTAACGGCGCCGGCCGGCCGTCGGGAAAATACGATTTGAATAATTTCCCAATATGGTTAAAGACGGCAACATATTGTTTCGGAGGATCGCCGCGGTTGTTCGGTTCGGGCGCAATAAACAAGATTCCCAGCTCCCGGCCGCTGATGCCGCGGCCCCGGAGATTCTCGAACATTGCTTTCAGCTGGGGGTCATAATCCCCGGCCGCCACCCGGCTAAGGTTGATCTCCTCCATCGGTTCCATCTCGAAGGGAACCAAGCCCTGTTCGCTGACATTTCCGGCCAGCCACCCCGCTTCGGTGTTCGCTTCGCCAACCGACTGCGGCATCCAGGCAAACCACATCTTCGATTCCGTACTTTGTGCCGCCAACAATAATGCGGCCAGTATCAATACAAAAATCTTGGTTGACATGATATCTCCCGCCGGCTGCATGATTTTAACCAGCTGCCTTTAATTTACCCCGCCAAAGATTAACAATTTATTAAACACTATACGAGCCATTGAAAAAATCTAGAAAAATTGTATACTTCAACTATTCTTTCGGGGTTATGCGCAAGTCATGACCGGCGGTATAGTCCGCAAGCTCGCAAGAGCAAGATCCGGTGCGATTCCGGAACCGACCGTACAGTCGGGATGAAAGGAAGAATTAACCATTGCCTCTAAACGCAAAACCCCGCAATTCGGGGTTTTTGATTATAAAACCATGTTTACCGGAATCATCAAAGACACGGGCCGGGTCCAGGACATTTCCGAGGACTGCCTGGTGATCAGAACCGAGAGCAACCTTTTGGGCCGGCTTTGGCTGGGCGCCAGCGTCGCCATCGACGGCATCTGCCTGACCGTAACCGGCCTCAACCAAGCGTCGTTTTCGGTCCAAATCATGCCCGAAACCATCCGGCGCACCAACCTGCGCCATCTTCAGGGCGGCGACCAGGTCAACCTGGAACTGCCGGCAACGCCCGAATCGTTTCTGGCCGGGCACATTGTCCAGGGCCACATCGACGGCACCGCCCGGGTCATGGAAATTGTCGCCGACGGCAACAGCCACCGGCTGAAATTCGAGGTCGCGCCGAGCCTGGCGCGCTATATCGTTTCAAAGGGATCGATCGCGGTCAACGGCGTCTCGCTGACCGTCATCGACGGCGGGGAAAGTTATTTCACCGTCGGCGTCGTCCCCCACACCTGGATCTCCACCATGTTCCACCGATTAAAGATCGGTGATTTTGCCAACATCGAGGTCGATGTCTTGGCCAAATACGTTGAGAAAATCATGAATCATTGAATCGCGACACGTCGAAACGTTGATTTAAAAAACATGAAAAAAACAAAAGATATAAAAATTGCGATCATCTCGGCAACTTTCCACAAGCAGGTCACCGACGGCCTGGAAAAACACTGCGTTGAAACTTTAAAATCCAAGGGTTTGGCCAAAAACCAGATCGAGATCATCCAAATCCCGGGAGCCCTGGAAATTCCCCTGGTCGCCAAAAAGCTGGCTAAAAAACACGCCTATGACGCCATCATCGCGTTTGGCGCCATCCATAAAGGCAAGACCACTCATTTCGAGCTGATCTCGGCCGAATGCGCGCGCGGTTGCATGGACGTGTCCTGGCAGTATGAAATTCCCGTCATTTTTGAGGTCCTCACGGTCTTTGATATCGCCGACGCCCTGGACCGGGCCACGCGCACCGAAGAAAACAAAGGCGCGGAAGCCGCCCTCACCGCACTCAAGATGATTGAGGCAATGAATTCGCTCTAACTCTAATAAAATGCGCGGAGGCCGAGCCTCCGCGCATTTTATTTTTAATCTATTCCGCTTTTTGACTCCGGTTTTCCTCTGTTTTTTTCGTAAGCTCTTCCTTAAAGCCGATAATCGCTTCTGGGTTGCCCGCGGCGGTACGCTTTAGTTCATCCCGATGGCTCTCGACGATATCTTTCAGCTGTTGTCCGGTAACTGAAAATTCCGACGCCCATTCTCCGTCGGGTGCCAATACTACCATTTCCGATTTTTGACTTACCTTGTCGCTTTCTTTTCTAACAACCCCCCAAACGAATCTATCAATTTGCTCCATATCGGGAGTTGGATCGGCGGGAAATCCGGAAATCTCCCTTCTTAGCACAATCCCCAAAGCGCTAGTGCTTTTGCCAGGCTCAGCAATATTACCCTTTCCGTCACGGCCGCCGATTATCCTTACTATCCATCGAGCACCGACAAAAGGGAAAATAACCGCGCTTACGCCGAGTATTTTTCGATTATATATTATTGAATACTTAGATTGTCGAGCATAAACATCTTTTTCTTCTTCGTTAATTGGCTCGAAAACTTCTATTTGGAAGCGGATATTGGAATACTTTTGGTTCCTCTCGCTCAACCACAAATACAGTTCTTTTGGAACCGCCCTTTTCCTGCCTTGCATTGATGCACCAAATATTATTGCCATATTTTGATATTTTAAAATCTCGGCCTGCACCAACTCCAAGTTGCCACATTATCTTTCCAAAACAAATCTTCCCTGGGCAATCCCCTCTTTTATGGATTCATCGCAAACCGAGCCCGCCGCGATCTTTTTCAGGATCGCGGTTTTGGTTTCGCTGTCCGCCAGGCTTACCCGGAAATCCTTCATTTCCGTGGGATAGAGATCGAACGCGACCTTGTCCTTGCCAATGGTCAATTTCACCCCCAAGCCATGCCGGACGTCAAAGGAAAATATTTGGTCGAACAGGAAGTTGCCCAGGGAATAGAAAATCGGTTTGTTCCTGTAAATTTCGATGGGCTGGGTCACGTGCGGATGGCTGCCCAAAACCACGTTGGCACCCGCGTCGATCAGTTTCTGCGCTTTTCTCTGCTGGTCAATGGAAAAATTGTTTTGATACTCAACCCCCCAGTGGGTGTAAACGATCACGTAATCCGCCGTGGAACTGGCGGCATTGACCTTGGCCGCGGTCTCGCCGATCGAGGCGTCACCGAATTCATTGTAAGCGATGAACGCGACTTTTTGCCCGTTGATCTCTTTTACCAGCGCCGGCTCTTCGTTGTAATAATCGCCAAAATGCGCGATCCCCGCCTTGTCCAAATAAGCCTGCGATTGCGCGAAGCCTTGCTTGCCAAAATCCCGCACATGATTGTTGGCCAGATTGACGATATTGAAACCGTTGTCCGTGAGCGTCGAAACCAGCTTGGGATCGAAAGTGAACGAAGTATTGTTCGGATCAAGCTTGCGCGGTGAAAAATCCGTGAACGACCCCTCCAAATTAGCCAAAACCAAATCATTCCCCGCCACAACATCTTTCATCTTCTCCAAAGGATAGTTCGCGTCATTCCGATCGATCAACAGCTTGATGTACCGGTCCAACAACAAATCCCCAAACGCGATAATTTTTACGGGCGCGTTCGCCGCCGCAGGTGGGACATTCTCGGAACCAACAACCGTCGTCGTCCCACTTTCCACAGCTGCCGCTATCGGCGTCGGATCCGAAACCACCACCGAAGGCCTCACCTCCCGCAAATCGGCCCGCCCCCACCTCAAATACCCCCAATACCCAGCCACTCCAAAAGCCGCCGCCAAAACCACCCCCACCCAAACCCCAATTTTCGTGATTTTCATAGTCCTATTTTACCATTTTCCCGCTGGCCGATACTATAACAAAAAACAAAACTAACAATAAACCCCCCAACAAGAGCCGAGGGTGCATCGCAAATGATTAAACTAAAAAGCCGCAATTAAGCAGGGAATGGCTGAAGATTCCAGCTCCCGCCACCTTACGAGCTTCAACGCATTTTTGCCTGCCATGCCTTACTTTTTCCGCAATTAAAATACTATTGCGGTTGAATTTATTATCCCCCTTGACTGTTATGATGATACAGGCCTTGTTGGGTATCTTTTCGTTCTTCCAAATGATATATCTGTGTAATTACACATATATTACACATATATTACACATTTTCGAATAATTCATTCAAGCATCAATTAAATAATTCTTTAACTTTTTTTGTAGCATAATAATAAATGTTCCTTCCGATCTTATTACTTTCCAAAAAACCAAACATCACTAGCTTTTTTAAATCACCTATCGCCGTTTTCCTGGATACCTGGTACACATTCATAT